>CAMCOJ010000017.1 GCA_945876405.1 uncultured Ruminococcus sp. | reverse complement strand
AGCAATAGAGTTTTATGAAAAAGACGGATGGTTTGTTGCTGATGTTCTTCTTCCGGCATAACAGAAAAACAGTTACAAAATGAAATTGAAATAAAAAAATATTTGTGGTATAATCTACTTAAGTATTAACTTTACAGAACGGTGGTGCAGTAATGGGTATTTATCTTAATCCTGGAAATGATTTGTTTTCTGAAGCGATAAATTCTGATATTTATGTTGATAAATCCATGCTTATAGATTTAACAAACAAAAGTCTTCGAACTACAGGCAAGCATATATGCATAAGCAGACCAAGACGATTCGGAAAATCAATGGCGGCCAATATGCTTGCTGCATATTACAGCAAAGGGTGTAATTCAGCAGATTTGTTTAAAAATCTTGCGGTTTCAGAAACGGATGATTTTGAAAAGCATCTTAATAAATACAATGTTATTCGTCTGGATATAAGAGGTTATATCTCCAGTAATGAAGATCCAATGAAAATCAGAGAAAATGTTACAGAGGATCTTTTGTATGAAATAAGTGAAGAGTATCCAGATGTAAAAATGCCGCCAAGAATTACACTTGAAAAAGCACTTGCAACGGTATATATCAAAACCGGAATCCCTTTCGTATTTATTATTGATGAATGGGACAGTGTGTTCAGAGTGTTTCCCAAAAATACCGAAGCGCAGACTGTATATCTTGATTTTCTGCGTGATTTACTGAAAGAAAAGGAATATGTTGCACTCGATTATGCAACCGGTATTTTTCCTGTTAAGAAATATGGTGAACATTCAGCTCTTAATATGTATCATGAGTTTTCCATCAATGACGCAGCTCCTTATTCTGAATTCATGGGATTTACCGAGGATGAAACTGAAGCACTTTGCAGAAAATACTCTCTTTCATTCGATGAGATGAAAGAATGGTATAACGGATATCAGATTGATGGTAATCCAATGTACAATCCCCAGTCAGTAGTTCTTGCCTGCAGCAGAAAAAAATTCAGCAATTACTGGACAAAAACCGAGACATTTGAGGCACTGAAGGTATTTATACAGCTCGATATGGACGGATTACGTGATTCTGTTATAAGGATGATATCCGGTGAAAGAATACCGGTTGATACAGGAACCTTTCAGAATGACATGACAACGTTCAGCTCGGCTGATGATGTTATTACACTGCTTATTCATCTTGGATATCTTACTTACGACAATTCAACAAATGAAGCATGGATACCAAATAAGGAAGTTGGACAGGAATTTATAAACTGTATTAAAGACGGTGGCTGGGAAGAAGTTATGAATGCGATTCGCAGGTCAGATGACCTTCTGACTGCTACGCTGAACTGTGATGAAAAGAAAGTGGCTGAAATAATCGAAGAGGTTCATCGTCAGAATTCTTCGATAATAGCATACAACAATGAACTGTCACTTTCTGTAACGCTTGCACTTGCATATTATTCAGCAAGAAAACAGTATGAAATAATCAGAGAGTTTCCTTCCGGAGAAGGTTTCGCTGATCTGGCGTTCATACCACGCAAAGGTGTTAATGTCCCTGCTATAGTTGCCGAGCTAAAGTATAATAAATCTGCTGAAGGTGCGATTAGTCAGATAAAAGACAGGAATTATACTGATAAACTCACAGCATTCAGCGGAGAAATACTGCTTGTTGGGATAAATTATGACAAGGAAAGCAAAAATCATGAGTGTCAGATTGAAAAAATTGTAAAATACTGACTTTTTCCTTTTGTTTGTGGTATACTTGCGAAAGAATCGAAAGAAGGATTGAGGAGGGATTAATATGACTTTTAGAAAAACAGCTGCCGCAGTTACGGCAATTACACTATGCATACCACTTTTAAGTGTGCAGACTTTTTCGGAAACATTTCAGTCTGAACTTCTTGATGTATCAGAATTCACCATTATGGACGAAAATCTTGTTTATCTTGGTGCTTCACATCTGAATGATGTTTCCGTACTTTTTGACCAGCAGGACAAGGTGCCGAAGTCTCCTGACAATACTGAGACAGGCAGAGAGATATTTGACGAAACAAATAAAAGCACGAACTGGAAACCAAATCAGCAGGCGGAATACGGCGAGGATTCCTTTTATATTGATCTGAAAGCAAATTATGTAATAACCGGTATCTGCTATCTTGACACAAACGGGGTAAACCAGTGGAAAGTTGAAAGCGGAGAACCCTTCAGCTGGAATGAAATTCTGTCCTTTTCAACAGATTCCTATATGTCATGGCAGTCAGAAAAAATATCCGGTGCCTCACCGACCAGATACCTTCGCTTTTCCACAGGCTGCGGAGACAGCGGTATAAGCGAACTGGCGATTTACGGATACAAGGTATCGGAATTATCTGAAGAACAGCGCAGGAAAACAGCTGCCAGAACCTCAGACGTTCCGAAAACAAACCTTACCGCCGGAGGCAGAGTTGGGTTCAATGCCTTTATCGACGACCCTTTGACTTCCATTTTTGCGGCAGGTAATGTCCGTGAATATCATAACCTTAACTGGCTTATAGATTCTGATGGTAAAATCAGATTTACGCAGGGCACATGGGGAGATATGGACAGGTATTATGCTTCCATGAAATCTCAGAACATCAGTATTATTCCCTGTCTGCAGGGAGGAAGCAGTTATATTTACGGAAGTCCTGATTACCCTGAAATAGCCGTTCCAAAAGGTGCTGATACTCTTGATCCTGCAAGCTACACCCTGCATGCACAGGCAATGTATCAGGTTGCGGCAAGATACGGCAGTAATCCGGATGTTGATACCAGCACACTAAATCCTGCCGGTTCAAAGGAAGCCGTTTCCGGAATGAACCTTCTTACAGCACTGGAAAACTGTAATGAACCAAATAAAAACTGGAGCGGAAAAGCAAATTATTACAGTCCCTATGAGCTTGCGGCAATGTGTTCAGCAGATTACGACGGTCATGAGGGAACTATTCCGGACGCAGGTGTAAAAAATGCAGATAAAAATTTCAGGCTTGCCATGGGAGGCCTTGTGGGAAACTCAACTATGCTTGATTATCTGACGGAAATGAAACTGTGGTTTGACTACAACCGTTCCGACGGAAAATTTGCCGTGGATATAATTAACGTTCATATCAGTCCTGATGACTGCAATCCGGAAAGCAGCAGTTTTGCCTCAAAAATTCAGCTTCTGCAGAAATGGATAAATGAAAATGCTCCCGGAACGGAACTGTGGATATCTGAGTATGAAGTGCCTGTGAATGACTGTGTGACTGAGGGTGTGGATAATCATGACAATGAAAAATATCAGCTCAGATACGCACAGCGGGTAGTAAGGACAAATCTTATTGCCCTGAAAAACGGTGCAGACAGAATCACAAAATTTCAGCTTCGCGACGAGGCGGGCGGTGTTTACGCTGATTCCGGTCTTGTAACTCAAAAGGGCAGATGGGACAAGAAAACTGCATGGTATTATATTTCCTGTATGACTTCAGTTCTGAAAAATGCAGATTTTTATGCGGATTTATCTGATAACGGGATTTCTGTTTATCGTTTTAAAGACCGTATTACGGGTGAATTCACGGATTGTATCTGGTCACCGACAAATGAGGATAAAGTGATAAAGAATTTTTCATTGTCTGCTGAGAATGCTGATTATGTGTATATGACACAACCATCCCAGTACGCCGAAGGAACAACGGAAAGCCTGAAAATCACTGACGGTAAAGTCAGTGTTGACGTAACGGAAACTCCCGTTTACATTACATATTCTGATTCCGAAAAAACAATTGCCAACGGCAAAGGTTACTATATCCATCCGGCTTCAATATGCCTGTCAGATGACTTTGAAACAGAGATATGTGATTTTTCAGCTGCTCCGTCTGATGCGGTTCTCGTTCAGTTTTACCGTATGTTTGACGAACCTGAAACAATGCCTGAATTTACTTACAGCAACACATCTGCTCTTACTGATCCGGTTACAAATGTCAGCAGATCCGGTATTACCTGCTATGTTGATCTGGGAGGCATGTATCGTATTACCGGATTTGGAATTTATGACACATATGGAACAGGAAACTTCTCTGTTTATGATGCAAATACAGATGTTCTTCTGTGGTCGAATGATATGGGCAGCTATATGAGCCGTAATATTGATATTATTTCCGAATCTGCCCCGACGGACAGGCTTAAAATTGTCAAGGGCGGCGGAGACTTAAATGAATTTGGAATCTATGGATATGCTGTTTCTGATGAGGCGATTGCCGGTGATGTCAATGCAGACGGAAAATTTGATTCTGCTGACGCAGTGATGATGCAAAGATGTTTTTTGGGTTCCTGCAGTCTGACAGACCGGAAAGCAGGAGATTTAAATCAGGACAATGTAATAAATATACTTGATTTGTGTATAATGAAACACAGGCTGATTAACTGAAAGTCAGCCTGTTGTTTTTTTCAGAAACCGAAAGATATTTTTTTTCCGTTTTCTATAAATATTTAAAAAAAAATCTCATTTTACCCTTTAATTTTTTTATCTATTATGCTATAATAATCATAAGCTTTTAAGGAGGATGTAACATATATTGGTAAATAAAGATTTGTTAAAGGAAATAAAATTTATTGTTGTCCGCGCATTTTTTCTGGATATTGTCCTTGTGGCGGCGGCATCACTGTTTGTTTCGTTTGTACAGGCACTGACAGGTGCGGTTTTAGGGACGATTTTACTTGCTGCAGATATGTTTTTGCTTTCTTTAAGCGTTCAGAGCGTAGCAAAGGGCGCAAGAAGAGGGAAGAACGGTACGGCAAAAATGATTGCACACTATCTGCTGAGAATTATGTTTCTTGCTGCCGGTCTTTATGCTGCATTAAAATTATCTTTTGTTAACATAATATGTACAGCGATACCTTTGTTTTATCCGAAGGTAATTTATCCTGCCAAAGCTATATTCAGTAAAAAGGAGGGATAGGTATTGGGTTTTAAATTGGGTTCAGAAGAAGTAGTAGTTAATGGTCCTAAGGTAGCGTTTAAAGTTTTCGGCCTTAACGTTACTGAAACGGTAATACTCAGTTGGGTTGTCATGGCTGTTATCATCGGACTCGTTCTGTTTATGACACACAATATGTCCAAGGACAATCCGAGCAAAAAACAGGTTGTTGCCGAATGGATAGTTGAGACCGTAAACGGTATGGTAAGAGATTCTATGGGTTCAAAAAATCTCGTCTACGCACCGTATATGGCTACTATATTCTCGTTTTCAATCTTCGGAAGCCTCATCAGTGTACTTGGCTTAAGACCTGTAACAGGTGACTTCAGCACAACACTTGCATGGGCACTTATTACGTTCTTTATGATTCAGTATGCCAAGATTAAAAACGACGGTATCCTCGGATATTTTGTTGGTTTCTCAAAACCTATAGCACTTCTCACACCGATTAATATCATAAGTGAGCTTGCTACACCGGTTTCAATGAGTATCCGTCATTTTGGTAATGTAGCCAGCGGTATCGTTATTACCCAGCTTTTGTACTTCGCTCTGACCGGACTTTCACATGCTGTTGGTCTGAGTGTGTTCCCGGTATTTACTATCGGTATACCGGCCGTCCTGTCAGTTTACTTCGATCTTTTCACAGGTTTCATGCAGGCGTTTATATTCACAATGCTTACTATGGCAAATGTAGGTGCAGCATACCCTGAGGAAGAACAGCACTGACAGTACTGAGGTGTATTATATAAACCGCAGAATTATAATACATCATAATTTTTCAGAAAATAAAAAATTTCATATGCGGAGAAACGGAGTTTATTATGGAAAAAGCAATCGTATTAGCAGCTTCAGCAATCGGCGCAGGTCTCGCAGCAATTGCAGGTATAGGCCCTGGTATAGGTGAAGGTTTTGCAGTAGGTAAAGCCTGTGAAGCAATCGGCCGTCAGCCTGAATCATCAGGTGCAGTAACAAGAACAATGTTCATCGGATGTGCTGTTGCCGAATCAACAGGTATTTACGGTCTCGTAATTGCCCTCATTCTTCTCTTTGCAAATCCGTTCTTAGGAAAACTTTAATACTAAATAAAACTGAAAGGGTGTTGACAATATGTCTGAAAACGGATTTTTGTCATTTCTGTCTATTGACTACGGTACGATCATACTTGTGCTTATTAACACCTTCATTCTCTTTCTGGTAATAAAGCATTTCCTTTTTGGCAGAGTAAACAAGATAATCGAGGAACGTCAGGCTGATGTCAGGAAAACATATGAAGAGGCCGACAAGAGCATGGCACATGCGAAGGAACTCGAAACAAACTACAATGAACTCCTTTCATCAGCAAAGGATGAATCTGCTGAGATAGTTAAGAACGCAACCAAAAAAGCTCAGGTACGTTCAGATGAGATAATCACAAATGCCAAAACAGAAGCAGGCAGCATTATTTCCCGTGCAAATGAAGAAATTGCACATGAAAAGCAGCGTGCTATGAGCGAAATGAAGAATGAGATTTCAAGTATTGCTATGATGATGGCTGAAAAGATTATCCAGAAGGAAATCAGTCAGAAGGATCATGAAGCATTGATCAATGATTTTATTGAAAATGTGGGTGATGACGCATGGCAGCAGAAGTAGCCAAGCTTTATGCAGATGCGCTGTTCGAATTGTTTCTTGAAGGCGGCTCAGAGGAAAGGATCCACAGTGACCTGAACGAATTTGCCGGTGTATTCAGGGATAATCCGGAGCTTAATGAGCTTCTTTCGGCTCCTCTGCTTACAAGCGAAGAGAAAAAAGACGTTGTCGGGAAGATATTTACCGACAGCAGTATAGTATATGACTTCCTCTGCCTCCTTTGTGATAAGGGCAGAGCCGGTTATTTTGAAGAGATAGCCGAGGTTTTCAATAAAAAATACAACGAATACAAAAATATCGCTGATGTATCGGTTATCACAAGCGTTCCGCTTACTGAAGCACTCAGAACAAAACTTATTGCCAAACTTGAGACAAAGCTTAACAAAACCGTTGTTCTGAAAGAAAAAACTGACGCTTCAATAATTGACGGAATAATAGTTGAATACAACAACAAGAGAATCGATAACAGTGTCCGCGCCGGACTCGAAAGTCTCAGGACAGCGATGGCGGACGCGGAATTAAGCTAAAATTATTATGAAGAAGGTGTACTGATTGAATTTACGCCCGGATGAAATAACCGGTATCATCAAAGAACAGGTAAAAAACTACAAAAACAAGCTGGAACTCAGCGATGTAGGTACTGTAGTTACTGTTGGTGACGGTATTGCGAATATTCATGGACTTGACAACTGCATGTCCAATGAGCTTCTTGAATTTGAAGGCGATGTATACGGCATGGCACTTAACCTCGAAAGAGATTTCGTTGGTGCGGTTATGCTTGGTTCTGATGCCGGAATCAAAGAAGGCTCCACAGTAAAAAGAACAGGTAAGATTGTATCTGTACCTGTAGGTGATGATCTTCTCGGAAGAGTAGTAAACGCACTTGGACAGCCAATCGACGGTAAGGGTGCTCTCCTTACAAAGGAAACAGCTCCTATCGAACGTATCGCTCCAGGTATCATCACAAGAAAATCAGTTCACAAGCCTCTTCAGACAGGTATCAAGGCTATCGACTCAATGATACCTATAGGAAGAGGACAGCGTGAGCTTATTATCGGTGACAGACAAACCGGTAAAACAACTATTGCCCTTGACACTATTATCAACCAGAAGGGCAAGGACGTTATCTGTATATATGTTGCCATAGGTCAGAAGAGATCTACAGTGGCAAATGTCGTTGAAACACTTACAAAGGCAGGCGCTATGGACTATACTATTGTTGTTGCGGCTTCCGCTTCGGAACTTGCACCTCTTCAGTATATTGCTCCGTACTCAGGCGTAACCATGGGTGAGTATTTCATGAACAAGGGAAAAGATGTACTCTGCGTATACGACGACCTTTCAAAGCATGCCGTTGCATACCGTGCACTTTCACTCCTGCTTAAGAGACCACCTGGACGTGAAGCATATCCTGGTGACGTTTTCTATCTGCATTCAAGACTTCTTGAACGTGCATGCAGCCTTAACGAAAACTACGGAGGCGGTTCCATCACAGCTCTTCCTATTATCGAAACACAGGCCGGTGACGTTTCCGCATATATCCCTACAAACGTTATTTCCATTACTGACGGACAGATATTCCTTGAAACTGACCTCTTTAACTCAGGTGTAAGACCTGCTGTAAATCCTGGTATCTCAGTTTCACGAGTTGGAAGTGCGGCACAGATTAAGGCAATGAAGAAAGTTTCCTCATCGCTTAAACTTCTCTACTCACAGTTCAAGGAACTTCAGTCCTTCTCACAGTTCGGTTCTGATCTTGATCAGGATACAAAGGAAAGACTTGACAAGGGTGAACGTATAGTTGAAGTTCTCAAGCAGGGAAGAAACTCTCCTGTTACTGTGGAAAATCAGGTTGTAATCATATATGCTGTTGTAAATGACTATCTTAAGGATATTCCGATTGAGCTTATATCAGACTTTGAAACAGAGCTGTTCAGATTTGTCGATGAGTCACATCCTGATATCATAAGCTCAATATCTGAAACCAAAGAGCTCACAAAGGAAAATGAAGAAGCACTCAAAGATGTTCTCAAGACATTTATTGAGAAATACATGGCTGATAAAAAGTAATCAGCTGTCCTTTATCGGAGGTGACAGATAAATGGCTTCGGCTAATATGAAAGATATAAAGCGAAGAATCAAGAGTGTAAAAAGCACTATGCAGATAACTAAAGCGATGGAACTTGTTGCCTCATCAAAATTCCGCAAGGCAAGGGAAAAGGCCGACAGTGCCAAGCTTTTCTTTGATGCATTATATGATACAATGTGGGAAATAACTGCAGAGAACTCTACTTTTGAATCAATTTACTATTCCGGCAGGGAAGTAAAAACAGTTATGTTCATTGTAATTGCGGGAGACAGAGGTCTTGCAGGCGGCTACAATGCAAATGTTATCAGACTTGCCGAGTCAAGAATAAAGGAAGTTCAGAAGAACTGCGATGCAGTAATTATCCCGATCGGCAAAAAAGCTGTTGAATACTTTACCAAAAGAGGATACAGAGTGGTTGCCAGCTATGAAAACATAGCAGAAAACATACGTATGAGTTCAGCCAAGGAGATTGCAGACAAGGTTATGGCTGCTTTCAGAAACGGAAATACTGACAGGGTGGAACTCATATACACAGATTACGTTTCACCTCTTCTTCAGGAGGCGAAAACAAAAAGTATTATTCCCCTTGAAAAACCTGCAGAGGAAAAGAAGAAAAACATTCAGACATCATATGAACCATCACCTGAAAGACTTTTTGACATAATTATGCCGCAGTATATCGCAGGTGTAATATACGGTTCAGTTTCCAATTCATTTGCGTCGGAACAGGCAGCACGAAGAACTGCAATGGAAAATGCTTCTGACAATGCCGATGAGATGATAAATGATCTTTCGCTTCTCTACAACAGAGCACGTCAGGCTGCTATTACTCAGGAAATCACTGAGATTGTAAGCGGTGCAAACTCACAGGAATAATACATTGCATAATCTTTTGAAAGGAAAGACTATAACTATGCAGAATATAGGAAAAATAGTTCAGATAATCGGTGCTGTAGTAGATATCAGTTTTCCGAAGAACAGTCTTCCAAGACTTCTGAATGCTATAGAGATCGATAACAACGGTACAAAGCTTACCGTTGAAGTTGCTCAGCATATCGGCGATGATGTCGTAAGATGTATCGCCATGAGTACAACTGACGGTCTTGTAAGAGGAATGGACGCAGTTGATACAGGCGAGCCTATTAAAGTTCCTGTAGGTCGTGAAACACTCGGACGAATCTTTAACCTTCTCGGAGAACCTGTTGATGAAAAGCCTTCACCGGAGACAAAGGAAAGATGGCCTATTCACCGTGAAGCTCCTTCATATGAAGATCAGGCAGCATCTTCTGAGGTACTTGAAACAGGTATCAAGGTTATCGACCTTATTGCCCCTTATCTTAAGGGTGGTAAGATCGGACTTTTCGGTGGTGCCGGTGTAGGAAAGACAGTTCTTATTCAGGAACTTATCAATAACGTAGCAAACCAGCACGGCGGCATCTCAGTATTCACAGGTGTTGGTGAAAGAACACGTGAGGGTAATGACCTTTACAACGAAATGACCGAAAGCGGCGTTATAGACAAAACAGTTCTTGTTTACGGTCAGATGAATGAGCCGCCGGGAGCAAGAATGAGAGTAGGTCTTTCAGGACTTACAATGGCTGAATACTTCAGAGATGTTGAAGGCCAGGACGTTCTTCTCTTTATTGACAATATCTTCAGATTTACACAGGCAGGTTCAGAAGTTTCAGCGCTTCTCGGCCGTATGCCTTCAGCTGTTGGATATCAGCCTACACTTGCCACAGAGATGGGTGCCCTTCAGGAGAGAATCACATCCACAAACAAGGGATCAATCACATCAGTTCAGGCGGTATATGTACCGGCCGATGACCTTACAGACCCGGCTCCGGCAACAACATTTGCCCATCTTGATGCAACAACAGTACTTTCAAGACAGATTTCATCACTTGGTATTTATCCGGCTGTTGACCCTCTTGAAAGTACATCAAGAATTCTTACACCGGAGATAGTCGGCGAAGAACACTACGAAGTAGCCAGAGCAGTACAGAGTATCCTTCAGAGATACCGTGAACTTCAGGATATCATCGCAATCATGGGTATGGATGAACTTTCTGATGAAGATAAGCTCACAGTAAACAGAGCAAGAAAGATTCAGCGTTTCCTCTCCCAGCCGTTCTCAGTTGCTGAACAGTTTACCGGTATGAAGGGTAAGTATGTTCCTATCAGAGAAACTATCAGAGGATTTAAGGAAATAATCGAAGGTCTCCATGATGATCTTCCTGAATCAGCATTCCTTTTCGTAGGTACAATTGACGAAGCAGTTGAAAAGGCAAAATCCGCAAAGGGTGATGAATAATGGCTTCATTCAGACTACAGATTATTACACCGGACAGAATTTTTTATGATGATGAAGCGGAAAGACTTATCGTCAGAACAACAGAAGGGGAGATGGGAATACTTGCAAGACATGAAAACTTTGCAGGTGCTCTTCCTTCCGGACCTGTTAAGATAATGAAAGACGGTAATTACAGGACGGCTGCTTTGTCAAGCGGTGTGATCAAAGTGTCAGCAGACAAAACCACAATAATTGCTGAAGCAGTTGAGTGGGCTGACGAAATAGACATCGAATGGGCGAACCGATCAGCTGAAGAGGCGAGAGAAAAGTTAAAGAACCTTGAAAGTGACAAGGAACTGCGCTATGCCGAACTAAAACTCAAGCGTGCTCTTAACCGTATCAATGTCCATTCAGGAAATTATAAACAGTAAAATTAAAGATGTGTGCAGGCTGTATCTGTGCACATCTTTTTTACTGCATTAACGCTTTATCTTACAAAAGTTACTACAAATAAAACTATGGAAAAATATAAATCGACAAACTGTACATTAAAACGAAAATATCGATGTTTAAATCTGTGCAACATTCCGATTGACTATAAACGGGGATAGTGGTAAAATGTATAGAGAAAATATTATAGGAGGTTTATTCACATGGTTGAATTTACACAGTGGAATGGTTTCAAAGGCACAAAGTGGAAGCAGGAAATAAATGTTCGTGACTTTATCCAGAAAAACTATACACCTTATGACGGCGATGAATCATTCCTTGCAGGACCTACAGAAGCTACTAACAAGCTCTGGGGCAGACTTCAGGAACTTCAGAAGGAACAGAGAGCAAAGGGCGGAGTACTCGACTGCGAAACAGAGATTGTTACAAGCCTTACAGCTTATGGTCCTGGATATATAGATGAATCTCTCAAGGATCTTGAAAAGATTGTTGGTCTTCAGACAGACAAGCCTCTCAAGAGAGCATTTATGCCTTATGGTGGTATCAAGATGGCTCAGCAGGCAGCTGAAAGCTACGGATACAAGGTAAATGAAAAGTATGACCAGATTTTCAATGAATATCACAAGACACACAATCAGGGTGTATTCGATGCTTACACACCTGAAATCAGAGCTGCAAGAAACAGCCATATCGTAACAGGTCTTCCTGATACATACGGCCGTGGACGTATCGTTGGCGACTACAGAAGAGTTGCTCTTTACGGTATTGATTTCCTTATTAAGGAAAAGGAAGCAGACAAGGCAAACTGCGGCGACGGAACAATGACTGATGATATTATCCGTCAGAGAGAAGAACTTGCAGATCAGATCAAGGCTCTTCAGGGTATGAAGGCTATGGCTGAGATCTACGGCTACGATATCTCACAGCCTGCTAAGAACGCTAAGGAAGCTGTTCAGTGGCTCTACTTTGGTTACCTCGCAGCTATCAAGACACAGAACGGTGCAGCTATGTCTGTTGGCCGTGTATCAACATTCCTCGATATCTATATTCAGAGAGATCTCGAAGCTGGTACACTCACAGAGTCAGAAGCTCAGGAACTTATCGACCACATGGTTATGAAGTTCAGAATGGTTAAGTTCGCAAGAATTCCATCATACAATGAACTCTTCTCAGGTGACCCGGTATGGGCTACACTCGAAGTTGCCGGTATCGGTATGGATGGTCGTCACATGGTAACAAAGAACGACTTCCGTTTCCTCCACACACTCGAAAACATGGGACCTTCACCTGAACCAAACCTTACAGTACTCTACTCACCTGCACTTCCTGAAACATTCAAGAAGTACGCTTCATATATCTCAATTGAAACAAGCTCAATTCAGTACGAAAACGACGATGTTATGAAGCCTGTATGGGGCGATGACTACAGCATCTGCTGCTGCGTATCTGCAACACAGACAGGTAAGGAGATTCAGTTCTTCGGTGCACGTGCAAACCTTGCAAAGGCTCTTCTTTACGCTATTAACGGCGGTATTGATGAAAAGCTCGGCAAGCAGATCGCTCCTGCATATCAGCCAATCACATCAGAATACCTTGATTATGATGAAGTAATGAAGAAGTATGATGTAATGCTCGAATGGCTTGCTGGTATCTATGTAAATACACTTAACCTCATTCACTACATGCACGACAAGTACTACTATGAAGCTGCAGAGATGGCTCTTATCGATACAGATGTAAGACGTACATTCGCTACAGGTATTGCAGGTTTCTCACACGTAATCGACTCACTCTCAGCAATCAAGTATGCTAAGGTTAAGGTTATCCGTGGTGATGTTGAAGTTAAGGACAAGAAGGGTAATGTAATTGACGTTGCAAAGAACATTGCTCTTGATTACGAAGTCGAAGGCGACTTCCCTAAGTATGGTAACGACGACAGCAGAGCAGATGAGATTGGCGTATGGCTCCTTAAGACATTCCTCGACAAGATCAAGAAGAGACACACATACCGTAATTCTGAACCAACAACATCTATCCTTACAATTACATCAAACGTTGTTTACGGTAAGGCTACAGGTTCACTTCCTGACGGACGTAAGGCAGGCGAACCATTTGCTCCGGGTGCTTCACCAAGCTACGGTGCAGAACAGACAGGTCTTCTCGCATCACTTAACTCAGTTGCTAAGATTCCTTACGAATGGGCTCTTGACGGTATCTCAAATACTCAGACAATCAACCCTGATGCTCTCGGAAACAACACTGAAGAGAGAGTTAATAACCTCGTAAATACACTTGACGGTTACTTTGCACAGGGTGCTCACCACCTCAACGTAAACGTATTTGGTACAGAGAAGCTTATCGATGCTATGGAACATCCGGAGAAGGAAGAATACGCTAACTTCACAATCCGTGTATCCGGTTACGCAGTTAAGTTCATCGATCTTACACGTGAACAGCAGCTCGACGTTATCAAGAGAACTTGCCACAAGTCTTTATAATTTACTCAGCTAGATTATATTGATTGTATCACGTATAAATATACTGACCCGTGCAGATGATAAATTTGTACGGGTCTTTTTTAAAAATAACAGGAGTGAAAAATAAATGAGCATAACAGGAAAAATACATTCGCTTGAGAGTTTTGGTGCTGCAGACGGACCTGGTGTACGTTTTGTAGTATTTCTTAAGGGATGCGACATGCGCTGCAAATACTGCCACAATCCGGATTCATGGGCATCACAGGGTGCGGAGGAATGGACAGCTGAAGATCTTTTCAGCAAGGTTAAGAAATATAAGGCATACTGGGGAAAAGACGGCGGTATAACCGTGAGCGGAGGTGAGCCTCTCCTTCAGATAGATTTCCTTATCGAATTCTTTAAGCTTGCGAAAAAAGAAGGCATACACACAACCATAGATACTTCCGGAAATCCGTTTACCAGAGAAGAGCCTTTCTTTTCAAAGTTTGAAGAACTAATGAAGTACACGGATCTTCTTCTGCTTGATATAAAGGAAATTAATCCTGAACGTCATTTTGAACTCACAAAGCAGAAGAACGACAATATTCTTGAACTTGCAAAGTACCTTTCAGATATAGAAAAACCGGTATGGATCCGACATGTTCTTGTACCGGAAAACAGCGACTTTGATGAAGACCTTGATGCACTGGGTGAATTCATTGCAGGACTGAAAAATGTTCAGAGAGTAGAGGTTCTTCCATATCACACACTTGGACTTTTCAAGTGGGAAAACCTTGGTATAAAATATGCCCTTGAAGGTATATCACCACCTGAAGATGACAGAGTTGAAAATGCAAACAGAAGATTAAGAACTGCTGAGTATACCGGCTATAAAGGTAATAAGTAAATATGCCTAAAAAATCACTTTATATTCAAGAAATATTTGTAAGATAATATTTCTTCTTTTGTCTTGAAAATATATGGATTTTATGATATAATGTATCAGTAATTCGCACGTTGGTGATTTTGAAAGCCGGTGCCTTCGGATGAAGGTTGTTTTCAAGCTAAGACCAGCGGAGGGAATAATAAAAAAACCAATTTACTAGGAGGAACTACACAATGGCAGTAGTATCAATGAAACAGCTTCTTGAAGCAGGCGTTCACTTCGGACAC
>CAMCOJ010000016.1 GCA_945876405.1 uncultured Ruminococcus sp. | reverse complement strand
GCAGCCTGTGCAGCAGCAAGTCTTGCGATCGGTACTCTGAATGGTGAGCATGAAACGTAGTCAAGACCAATCTTGTGGCAGAATTCTACTGAAGATGGGTCACCGCCGTGTTCGCCGCAGATACCAATGTGGAGGTTTGGATTTGCAGGTCTGCCGAGTTCGATTGACATTTTCATGAGCTTACCAACACCTGCCTGGTCGAGCTTAGCAAACGGATCGTTTTCGAAGATCTTTTTATCATAGTAAGCATCGAGGAACTTACCAGCGTCGTCTCTTGAGAAGCCGTATGTCATCTGTGTGAGGTCGTTTGTACCGAAGCAGAAGAAGTCTGCGTTCTTAGCGATTTCGTCAGATGTAAGAGCAGCTCTTGGAATTTCGATCATTGTACCAACTTCGTACTTGAGGTCTGAACCTGCAGCAGCGATTTCAGCGTCAGCTGTTTCAACAACAACCTTCTTAACGAACTGAAGTTCCTTAACGTCGCCAACGAGTGGGATCATGATTTCAGGCTTAACTGCCCAGTCCGGATGAGCCTTCTTAACGTTGATAGCAGCCTTGATAACAGCCTTTGTCTGCATCTTTGCGATTTCTGGGTATGTTACAGCAAGACGGCATCCACGGTGACCCATCATTGGGTTGAATTCGTGGAGTGAAGCGATAAGGTTCTTGATGTCTTCAACGCTCTTGTTCTGAGCCTTAGCGAGAGCAGCGATGTCAGCTTCTTCAGTTGGAACGAATTCGTGGAGCGGAGGATCGAGGAAACGGATACATACAGGGCAGCCTTCAAGAGCCTCGTAGAGAGCTTCGAAGTCAGCCTGCTGCATTGGTTCGATCTTAGCAAGAGCAGCTTCTCTTTCTTCAACTGTATCTGAACAGATCATTTCTCTGAAAGCAGCAATTCTTGAAGCTTCGAAGAACATGTGTTCTGTACGGCAGAGACCGATACCTTCAGCGCCGAGTTCTCTTGCCTTCTTAGCGTCAGCAGGTGTATCAGCGTTTGTTCTTACCTTGAGCTTTCTGTACTTGTCAGCCCAGGCCATAACTGTACCGAAGTTACCGTCGATCTTAGCGTCAACTGTTGGGATAACGCCGTCGTAGATGTTACCTGTTGAACCGTCGATTGAGATGTAGTCACCTTCAACGAATGTCTTGCCGCCGAGTTCGAACTTCTTGTTTTCTTCATCCATCTTGATGTCGCCGCATCCTGATACACAGCATGTACCCATACCACGTGCAACAACGGCAGCGTGTGATGTCATACCGCCACGAACTGTGAGGATACCCTGAGCAACCTTCATACCTGTGATATCTTCAGGTGATGTTTCGAGACGAACGAGGATAACCTTTTCACCCTTAGCATCCCATGCTTCAGCGTCGTCAGCTGTGAATACAACCTTACCGCATGCAGCACCTGGTGAAGCGCCGAGACCCTTGCCGAGAGGTGTAGCAGCCTTGAGAGCCTTAACGTCGAACTGTGGGTGGAGAAGTGTATCGAGGTTTCTTGGGTCGATCATTGCAACAGCTTCCTGCTCTGTCTTGTGACCTTCCTTAACGAGATCGCAAGCGATCTGGAGAGCAGCCTGAGCAGTTCTCTTACCGTTACGGCACTGGAGCATGTAAAGCTTCTTGTTTTCAACTGTGAATTCCATGTCCTGCATGTCATGGTAGTGGTTTTCAAGGATTTCGCAAACCTTGATGAATTCAGCATAAGCTTCAGGAAATTCTTTTTCCATCTGAGCAATTGGCATTGGTGTACGAACGCCGGCAACAACGTCTTCGCCCTGTGCGTTGATGAGGAATTCACCCATGAGCTTATTTTCACCTGTACCAGGATCACGTGTAAATGCAACACCTGTACCTGACTGGTTGTTAAGGTTACCGAATACCATTGGCATTACGTTAACAGCTGTACCCCATGAGTAAGGGATATCGTTGTCTCTTCTGTAAACGTTAGCTCTTGGGTTGTCCCATGAACGGAATACTGCTTCGATAGCAAGCTTGAGCTGTTCTACAGGATCTGAAGGGAAGTCCTTGCCGAGCTGATTCTTGTATTCTGCCTTGAACTGTTCAGCAAGAGTCTTAAGATCCTCAGCTGTAAGATCAACGTCGAACTGAACGCCCTTTTCTTCCTTCATCTTGTCGATAAGCTGTTCAAAGTACTTCTTACCAACTTCCATAACAACGTCTGAGAACATCTGGATGAAACGTCTGTATGAGTCATATACGAAACGTTTAAAAGCTGGATCAGGGTTGCCCTTGATCATAGATTCAACAACATCATCGTTAAGACCAAGGTTGAGGATTGTATCCATCATACCAGGCATTGAAGCTCTTGCACCTGAACGAACTGAAACGAGGAGAGGATTGTTAAGATCGCCGAACTTCTTGCCGTTGATCTCTTCCATCTTCTTAACACCTTCCATAGCCTGAGCCATGATTTCGTCGTTAATCTTACGACCATCTTCATAATACTGTGTACAAGCTTCTGTTGTGATTGTGAAACCCTGTGGTACAGGAAGACCGATACTTGTCATTTCTGCAAGGTTAGCACCCTTACCACCGAGAAGATTACGCATGGTCATGTCGCCTTCGCTGAACATATAAACCCATTTGTTTGCCATTAGTTTTTACCTCCAATATAATTCACTGTATATTCCATACCGAAAAAACAAATTAAAATACGGCTGGAGTTAATTATAATTATATCATAACCAAAAAGAAAATGCCATAGTTTTTAAAAAAAAATCATAATTTTTTTGAAGTATAAGCAGAGAAGAGAGAATATACTGACGGATGTTTTGTTTTTTCACAAAAGCCCTTGAAATTTCAGCTCAGATTTGGCATAATATAATAAGTGTTGCATTTCACGAATATGTAATGAATATGGCATGAGCCGTAAGATAAAAAAATAGAACAGGATGTGTTTGTTTATGGATAATGCAGTTATACTTGCAGGCGGACAGGGAAAAAGAATGAAGGCAGATATGCCTAAGCCGCTTTTTAAAGTGCTTGGTGAGCCAATGCTCGAATGGGTTATCGGAGCCTGTGAAAATTCAGGAATAAAAGATATATGTGTGGTAAAGGGTTACAAGGCTGAGATGATTGATGAATACCTCGGCGGCAGATATGAAACAGTGCTTCAGGCTGAGAGACTCGGAACAGGTCATGCTGTTATGCAGGCAATTCCGTTTATGAAGAAGAATTCAGACGGAAATACCCTTGTTCTCTGTGGTGATGCACCGTTTATAGACAGCAAAACTATTTCTGATTCACTTAAGATGCACAAGGAAAACGGAAATGCAGTTACAGTCATTACGTCAGAAGTTGAAAATCCTTTCGGTTACGGCAGAATAATCAGAACCGCAAACGGAATATCGTCCATTGTAGAGGAGAAGGATGCCACTGTTGAACAGAAGAAAATAAGAGAAATCAACTCAGGAGCATACTGGTTCAGAACAGAAGACCTTATCGAAGCACTGGGACTTCTTACAACGGATAATTCACAGGGCGAATATTATCTTACAGATACAATCTATATCTTACTTGAAAAGGGCAGAAAAGCAGATGCCTTCAGATCTGAAAATCCTAACGTGGTTCTCGGTGCAAATGACCGTAAGGGACTTCTGATGCTTAACACAACAGCACGTGAGGATATCATAGGAAAGCACCTTGAAAACGGTGTTGAATTCACATGTACTGACGGTATTACAATCGGACGTGATGTTGTTATCGGTGCAGGCACTCAGATTCTTTCAGGTACAGTTTTAAGCGGAAAGACAGTTATCGGTTCAGACTGCGTAATCGGGCCTGACTGTATAATTGAAAACAGTACAGTAGGAAACGGAACAAAGCTTAACTATGTTCAGTGCTATGAATCACAGATTGATGACAACGTAAAGATAGGACCATTTGTTCAGGTAAGACCGGGAAGCCATATCAAGTCGGGAGCAAAGATCGGTGACTTTGTTGAAATCAAAAATTCAGTTATCGGCGAGGAAACAGCAGTTGCTCATCTTACATATGTTGGTGACAGCGATGTGGGAGGCTGTGTAAACTTTGGCTGCGGCGTGGTTACAGTAAACTATGACGGTGAAAAGAAGAGCCGCTGCACCATTGAGGACAATGCATTTATCGGATGTAATACAAACCTTATTGCTCCGGTTAAGATAGGAAAGGGTGCATATACTGCAGCCGGTTCAACAATTACAAAGGATGTTCCGGCTGATGCACTGGCTATAGAACGCGGTGATGCAAAGACCATAGAGGGATATGCCGCAAGAAAGCTTAAAAACAGAAAGAAAAAATAATATTTCGGAGTGTTTGAACCATGGGAATAATGGACCTCTTTAATCAGATTTCGTCAGGGACCGCATCGGGCGGTCCTGTCGAATACATAATAGTCGGGCTTGGAAATCCCGGTATTCAGTATCAGGATACACGTCATAACGCAGGATTTATGGCAATAGATACTATTGCTGAAAAATACGGCGCAGATGTAAAAAGGATAAAATTCAAGTCGCTCTGCGGTGAATGTACAATGGGCGGGAAAAAATGTCTTCTTATGAAGCCTTCAACCTATATGAACAACAGCGGTGAAGCAGTTGTGGAGGCGATGAATTTTTATAAGCTTGGCATAGAAAACCTTATAGTCATATATGACGATATTTCACTTGAACCTTCAAAGCTTCGTATCAGAAGAAAGGGAAGTGACGGAGGTCATAACGGGATAAAGAGTATCATTTATCTTACAGGTGAGGACACTTTCCCGCGGATAAAGATAGGCGTTGGTAAAAAACCGCATCCTCAGTATAATCTTGCTGACTGGGTTCTTTCAAACTTTAAATCTGACGAAATACCTCTGATTCGTGAGGCGTGTCAGCATGCGGCTGAAGCTGCTGAACTTATGGTGTCGGGAAAGATAAATGAAGCCATGAACAAATATAACTGATGTGAGGTAATGAATTGAATATTTTTCAGAAAAGTTTCCGGGAGCTTTCAGGATACAGAGAGCTTGAAAGCTGTCTGAGAGACGGTATAACACCGGTATGTGTTACAGGACTTGCACAGATACACAAGGCTCAGCTTCTCTGTGCTGTTTCGGAACAGCGTACAGCACTTGTAATAACAGATGACGATAATTCAGCCCGCAGACTTGCAGATGACATTAACGAAATGTCTTCCGCACAGACTGCGGTCTGTTTTCCCTCCCGTGAATACAGTGTTCACGCAGCGGAGGGAATATCACACGAGTATGAACAGACAAGACTTGGTGTGCTTTCAAAGATAATAAACGGAGAATGCAGGATAGTAACAGCCGGCGCTGAGGCTGTAATGCAGTATGTTCCGCCGGTTTCCCTTGTAAAGGAAAAAACATTTTCCATAAAAACGGGTGAGGAAATAAATCTTAGTGAACTTACAGAAAGGCTTATAGTATGCGGATATACAAGATCTGACAGAATAGAGGGATTTTCGCAGTTTTCTGTAAGGGGCTCCATAGTTGATATTTTTTCACCTCAGGCAACCTTGCCGTACAGAATAGAATTCTGGGGTGATGAGGTTGACAGCATAAGTTTTTTTGATCCTGAAACACAGAGAAGAAATGATTCCCTTGAATCTGTCGAGATAGTACCTTCCCGTGAAATGATTTACGAACCGCATGAACTGGCGGAGCGTATAGAAAAGGCGATAAAACAGTCCAAAGCCAGAAATATTTCAAAATTTGCGGAAAAATCAGCAGGAGATATTGAAAAGCTCCGTCAGGGCATTATGATTGAAAACTCAGACAAGTACCTCAACCTTATTTATCCTGAAAAGTCATCCATACTCGATTATATTGACGGTTGCATATACTTCAATGAATTCAGTCAGATAATTAACCGCATAAAGGGTGTTCAGGGACAGTATAACGAAGATGTCAGGATAATGCTTGAAGAGGGTGAGATGATTCGTTCACTGTGCAGTCAGTATATGGATATTCAGGAACTGGTTTCATCCAGAGAAAACGGTATGTGTATATACATGAATACATTTTTCAGCGGAGCGGACAGAGTTTCTTACCGCCATATTGTAAGTTTTGAAGCAGTTCAGACTTCCACATGGGGCGGAGAAATGCGTCAGCTCGAAGAGGATCTTCATTCATACTGTGATAACGGCTATAAAGTTATTCTTATGGCCGGAAGCGAGAAAACCCAGCCGATAATAGCAAATGACCTGAGGGAAAGCGGCTTTTCAGTGAAAATACTTGATGAAAACACAGTCCCGGAGTCTGGCTGCATTATGCTGACATGCGGAAGTCTGTCAGCGGGTTTTGACTATCCTGAAACAAGATACGCACTTATATCACAGGCAAGAGCGCTGAGTGCAAAGAGAAAAAAACTGAAAAACAGCAAGGCCGGAAAAGAACTCCGGGGACTTTCAGATGTAACTCCGGGAGATCTTGTAGTTCATGCACTCCACGGTATAGGCAGGTTTGTGGGTATAAGAAAACTTGAGCTTGAGGGTGTTACAAAGGACTACATAACCATTCAGTATGCCGGAAAGGATGTTCTCTATGTTCCGGTTACCCAGCTCGATATGGTATCGAAGTACATAGGCGGGCGTGATGATACCGGGGTTAAGCTTAACAAGCTTTCTTCAGCTGAGTGGCAGAAGACAAGAAATAACGTTAAACGTGCCGTGAAGGATATGGCTGCAGAACTCATTGCCCTTTACTCGAAACGTCTGAATACAGAAGGTTTCGCATTTTCACCTGATGATGAAATGCAGAGAGACTTTGAAAACAGGTTTCCTTTTGTTGAAACTGATGACCAGCTTCGCAGTATAGAAGAAATAAAACGTGACATGGAGAGCGGGCATCCGATGGACAGACTGCTCTGCGGAGATGTAGGTTTCGGAAAAACGGAGGTTGCATTCCGTGCAGCATTTAAGTGTATGTTTGACGGCAAGCAGTGTGCACTGCTTGCTCCTACCACAGTTCTTGCGTGGCAGCATTACCAGACGGCACTTAAGCGTTTTGAACATTTTCCGGTGAAGATAGAACTTCTTTCGCGTTTCAGAACACCTGCCCAGCAGAGAGAGATTCTGAAGAAACTCAAAGAAGGAAAGATAGACATGATTATCGGAACCCATCGTCTTGTACAAAAAGATGTAAAGTTCCGTGACCTCGGACTTGCGATTATAGACGAGGAGCAGCGTTTCGGAATAGCCCATAAGGAAAAATTCAAGGAAAACTTCATAGGTGTTGATGTTCTTACACTTTCTGCTACTCCGATACCGAGAACCCTCAATATGGCGATGAGCGGTATCCGTGACATGTCAGTAATTGAAGAACCACCGCAGGACCGTCATCCGGTTCAGACCTATGTTATCGAACACAACGAGTCTGTTCTGCTTCAGGCCATTTCAAAGGAGCTTAAGCGCGGCGGTCAGGTTTACTATATTCATAATAGGGTTGAAACCATTGCGGGATGTGCGGCTAAACTTCAGGAGATGCTCCCGGATGCAAGGATTACGTTTGCACACGGACAGATGGGAGAAGAAGCTATGTCTGAGAGATGGAGACAGCTCCTTGATCATGAGACAGATATACTTGTTTCCACTACCATTATAGAAACAGGTGTGGATGTCCCTAATGTAAATACACTTATTATCGAAGATGCCGACAGATTCGGACTTTCACAGCTCTATCAGCTCAGAGGAAGAGTTGGGCGTTCAAACAGAAGAGCCTATGCATATTTTACATTCAGAAGAGGCAAGGTGCTCAATGAAATTGCTTCAAAGCGACTTGAGGCTATACGCGAATTCACCCAGTTCGGAAGCGGTTTCAGAATTGCTCTTAGAGACCTTGAGATAAGGGGTGCCGGTACGATTCTTAACGGAAAACAGCACGGTCATATAGAAACCGTAGGTTATGAGATGTATCTTCAGCTTCTTTCGGAGGCTATTGCGGAAGAACGTGGTGAAAAGCCGGAAAGAGCAAGCGACTGTGTTGTGGATATCCAGATAGATGCACATATTCCGGAGACATATATCGAAAGTCTCGCACAGCGAATTGACGCATACAAGAAGATTGCAGTTATACATACAACTGAAGAGCGCAGTGATCTCCTTGATGAGTTCATTGACAGATACGGTGACCCTCCTAAGTCCATTATTGGTCTTCTGGATGTATCGCTCCTCCGAAATACAGCAGCCTGTCTTGGAATCACAGAAATCACACAGCGTAACGGAAATCTTCTGTTCTATATCGCATCACCTCTTATGTCCCAGATAAAGGCGCTGTCAGCGGCTTTTAAGGGAAGAGTGATGTTTAACAGCCTTGCCAAACCGTATATAAGCGTAAAGCTTGCTCCGCACCAGAAGCCGGAGACTCTTATCAGAGAAGTAATAGATATAATGACCAGTTCAAAAACGGAGAATAAATAATCCTGATGTATGCGTACAAATAAACAGGGCTATATATTTGTATAAAATACATATGGATTTTGGTGCACATTAATGTTAAAATAAAAGACAGAAAAAATATTATTAATCCTTTGAAAGGAGAGAAGCAGATGAAAAAAGAGATTTTATCAGTGCTCGCTGTTTGTGCAGTTGCTTTTTCACTGGCATCCTGCAAATCCGGTACAGCAGAAGAGAACGGCAAATCAGAACAGATATCTTCAGAAGCGGTAACAACAGCAGCTGAACCTGAAGAAACTGAA
This sequence comes from uncultured Ruminococcus sp., assembly GCA_945876405.1. Classification (GTDB taxonomy): domain Bacteria; phylum Bacillota; class Clostridia; order Oscillospirales; family Ruminococcaceae; genus HUN007. The sequence continues at coordinate 6,639 of CAMCOJ010000016.1, read as the reverse complement.
GCAGAGGTAACAGAAGAGGAGCTTGTTGAGCCTGATTATCCTGTTTTTAATCCGAACCCGAATGCCATAACGTTTAACGACAGTGAGGACCTTTATACAGCTCACTGTATGGCACAGAAAAACTTTGAAAACGATGAATCAAACTGCAGACTTTCAGTTGCGGAATACAAAGGAGAAAGACAGCTGAAGATAGAGGTTCTCGATTTCAATGAAGAAAAGGGTATGTACAAGACTCCAAAGATTGTATTTGATATGGATGAGCTGGTAGGTACGGAAAATCTCAGTAAGGTAAAGAGTTTCAGTTGCGATATAACTCAGGTTGCCGTAGGTGAATTCAAGGGCGATGACGGTGAGATGATGCGTGTTCCGGGTAATCTCATGGGTACATTCGGCTCAGTTGTGGGTGAGGAATGTAAGGACTGGTATCAGCCGGCAGGTTCATCAAATGAATATGCACAGGCAGAGTGGAATTTTGAATGGGAGTATCTTCATGTGGAAGGCAAGTGGCTTCTTAAGGGATTTGTTGACGGAACCACGGAGTCAACACTCGTTTTCATGAGATGGAGTATTCCGAATCAGGCGGATGTTTATCTTGACAATATCACTTTCTATGATGAGGACGGGAATTCCATTCCGATTGTATACAAACCTGGTGAAACTCCGGATGATGAAGGTTCAGAACAGCCTGAAGAAGGTGAAACTGAAACAGCAGATACATCGGATGAAACCACTGAGGAAACTGCAGATTAATACTCAGTTAAAAGCTGTACCGAATTTCAGTGCAGCTTTTTTGTGTGAGAAAGGAGATGTTTACTTTGGAGACTATACAGTACAAATGTCCGAACTGTGACGGTCCGCTGGAATACAGAGCGGACATTCAGAAATTTGGCTGTGAATACTGCGACAGCACGTTTACAAATGAAGAAGTCAGAAAGATGTTTAAGGACAACGAAAATACTGATTTGTCTCAGAATATTGATGAAACTGCCGGAGATGACGACTTTCAGAACGGCAATCTTTATTCCTGCACAAGCTGCGGTGCTGAGATAATGACAGACGCGGAAACTGCAGCAACCTTCTGCGTTTACTGTCACAATCCGGTTATACTTAAGGGAAGACTTTCAGGTGATTATCGCCCGTCAAAGGTTCTTCCTTTTGAGCTTGACAGGGAAAAGGCACTTGAAATATTCAAGGCAGAGATGGGAAGGAAAAAGTTCACTCCTTCTGACTTTATGTCAGAACAGACACTTGAAAAAATGAGCGGGCTCTATGTTCCGTTCTGGCTTGCTGACTGCCGGACCACAGCATCAATGTCAGGAACGGGAAAACAGATAAGAACCTGGACTCAGGGCAAATATCAGTACACTGAAACAAAGGAATATGCCGTTGAACGAAGGGCGAGTATTGTATGCAGAGGTGTTCCTGCTGACGGTGCAAGTAAAATTGACGATGATCTTATGGATGCGACAGAACCTTTTGACTACAGCAGGATGCAGGATTTTTCGATGTCGTATCTTTCGGGATTTTTAGCAGACCGATATGATGTTGATAAGGGTGAAGTATTTCCGAGGATAAGAGAAAAGGTTGAGTCCGCCTCAAAAAGTCTGCTTAATGAATCGGTTTCAGGATATTCCAGTTTTTCAGCAACGAATAAAAATATAAATATTTCCGGAACGGAATGGAAGTATGCCCTTCTCCCTGTATGGTTTATGACATACAAATACAGAGGCAGGATGTATGAATTTGCTGTTAATGGTCAGAGCGGAAAACTTGCGGGAAATCCGCCTCTGTCAGTCAGAAAGCTTCTGGTATTCGCAGCACTGCTCTGTATTGGGATTGCCGTTTTAACAGGACTGGGAGGTGCATTGCTTCTATGAGAATAATGAAGAAAACAGCTGTACTGGTTATGATGATGTTAATGCTTGTGTTCGGAGCCTGTGCAGTTTCCGCCTCAGAAGAAAGCCATGTATTTGACTATGATAATTCGCTTTCCGATGAGGAGGAAAAACTTCTCGATGAAAGCATAAAGCAGGCAGAACAGAAATACGGACTTAATATTGCCATAGTCATAACAGATGATCTCGGCACGAAGAGTTCCATGGAGTATGCGGATGACTTCTATGACGATATGTTCGGAATTAATACTGACGGCATACTTTTTCTTATGGATAATGATACTCAGTGGGATCATATTTCCACCAGCGGACGTGCAATAAGCATGTACAGTGAATCCTACATAGACCGTATGTTTTCAGCAGTTACACCGGCGTTAAAGCGAGGCAGTTATTTTGAGGCTTCCGTAAAATTTCTTGATATGCTTGATACCGGAAAAGGTTTCCGAACGGCTTTCTTTCATTATCTTCCTTACGGGCTGATTGCGGGTGTAATCATTTCCCTGATAGCATGTGCAGTTGTTGTACACTCATATAAGACAAAAAGAAAAGTTAGTCCAAGGAGCTATATAACTGAAAATGAGACGCATTTTACTGTTAAGCAGGACAGATATGTGCGTCAGTATACAACCAGGGTGAAGATAGAATCAGATTCTTCATCCGGAGGAGGTACTCATACAAGCAGCAGCGGAGGTACCCACGGCGGACATTCGCATCACAGATAAACAAAGACCTGTGTTCACAGAGGGACACAGGTCTTTGCTATATAGTGAACGTCAAAATAAATTTGACTTTCACTATAATTATTTTATTAATATTGCCTTGCACATCCGATGACTACGTCATCTCCGTGCAAATCGGCTAATAGCAAACGCAATATATATATTGCGTTTGCTATAATTTTCTGAGTATTTCGTTCAGGGTATCAGCTATATAGTCTGCATCATCAGCAGAGTTCAGGTGACCAAAAGAGAATCTTAATGATGAGTATGCATCCGCATCTGAAAGTCCCATTGCCTTCAGCACATGGGAGGGTTCTGAACTTCCTGAAGTGCATGCGGAACCGGCTGAGGCACAGATGCCTTTGAGGTCAAGCATGAGAAGGATCTGTTCGCCGTCGGCGCCTTTTACGGTAATATTTGATATTCCCGGAAGCCGCTGACCGGAAATGCCGTTTACAGATATTCTTTTTGATTCAGACAGCCTGCTTTCGAGGCGGTTACGGATTTTTTCCGTGTGTCTGCGGTTTGTATCCATATCGGACGAAAGATTTTCAAATGCAGCACCAAGACCGACAATGGCGGCTGTATTTTCAGTTCCGGGCCGGAGAGAATTTTCCTGTGCACCGCCGAACATGAGATTTGAAATATTCGTGCCTTTTCTTATGTACAGCGCACCAGTTCCTTTTGGAGCGTGAATTTTGTGTCCCGATATGGAAAGAAGGCTGATATTCTGCTCATTTACGTTGATTTCCAGATGCCCGGCAGCCTGAACTGCATCGGTGTGAAATGGAACAGCATGCTTCCTGCATATATTTCCTATCTCTGAAACCGGTTGTATCACTCCGGTTTCATTACAGGCATACATGATGCTGACAAGGGCAGTATCCGGGGCTATTGCTTTCTCAATATCATCAGGGTTTACGGTGCCTGATGAATCTACCGGGATGTATGTGATCCTGTATCCGTTTTGTCCGAGAAATCTGCAGGTGTTCAGAACCGCATGATGTTCTATGGATGAAGTGATGATGTGATTTTTCCCTTTTGCAGCCTGGCATACACCGCGTATTGCCCAGTTGTCTGATTCAGTTCCGCCGGATGTAAAGAAGATTTCTTCAGGGCTGCATGAAAGAGCCGCAGCAATCTGCTCACGCGCCGTTTCAACTGCTGTTCGTGCCTTTCTCCCTTTGCTGTACACAGCAGATGCATTTCCGTACTGTTCAGTGAGAAACGGGAGCATTTTTTCAAGTACATATGGGGAGATTGCGGTGGTTGCGGCATTGTCTGCATAAACAAAGCGTTTTTTCATTTGTTTACCTGCTGAATATGTCACGCTGTATTACAGCAAGTTCGTCGCACCGTTCATTTTCCGGATGACCGTTATGGCCTCTTACCCATACAAATTCAACTTCGTGTTTTCTTATGAGAGGAAGCAGCTGTTTCCACAGGTCAGCGTTGGGAACCGGTTTTGATTTTTCCTTAATCCAGTTCTTTTTCTCCCAGCCGAAAAGCCAGCCCTTTGTCACGCTGTTTACAACATACTGGCTGTCAGTGGTAAGTACAACTCTGCACGGTTCCTTCAGTGCAGCCAGTGCCGTTATAACTGCAGTGAGTTCCATACGGTTGTTTGTTGTCTGAGATTCGCCGCCGGAAAGTTCCTTTTCATGTTCGCCGTATCTGAGAATTGCTCCCCAGCCGCCCGGTCCGGGATTTCCGCTGCATGCTCCGTCTGTGAATATTTTTACTGTTTTTTTATTTTCCATGATTTTTTCTCCAAGTTCAGTATAATATTATTATATCTCATATGAGAAATTTGTTCAAGTTGTTTTTTTACGGGGATTGAATTAATTGAGATTATGTGATATAATTAATTTAAGAAAACGTTTACTTAAATAATATGATTTTTAAGGAAGCACTGATTAAGTCTGGCGTACATGATGCGCAGTCAGATTTTTCGTCAGACTGTATAAAAACGACGCAGGCATACTGTCGTATGTCAAGGAGTTTTTGTGCCGGATGGCGGAAAATATGCAAGCAGAATGTGCGTCAAGTCGAAGACGTGATTTAATCAGTGTTTCCTTAATGAAATGAAAGGGTGTATGTAATGAATATGATGAAATTTTTGAGCGCTGCATCTGCGCTCATTCTTTCAGCAAACAGCGCTGCTGTTCCGGCAGGTAATATGTATGACATTGCGGCCGATGACAGTGTGAAGTATGAATTTGAAGACGGAAAAACTGAAGGCGGAAAGATCTATTCCAATGGCGATTCTGATGTTGACCTGAGTGACTGGCCGGAGGGAACAGACTTAAGCGGATTTTCCGGTAAGGGATTTTCATACCTGGATCAGAAGGGTACTACTGTAAGTGTTGAAGTTGATATGCCGGAAGCCGGTCTTTATGAGCTCACTGTATGTTACTGCGAACCGAGCGATCCGAACAAAAAGGTGCAGTATCTCAATATAAACGGTGTAAACCAGGGAGAGCTCACCTGTCCTTATTCTCCTGTATTTAAAGAAACATCAGGCGGTGTAGTAAATCTTAAGAAGGGTAAGAATACTATCGAACTTAAGGCTTACTGGGGATATACATTCTTTGACTACATAAAACTTAAGCCGGCAAGTGAAAAACTTACAAATCTTTCTCCGACACGCAAACTCTGTACTCCGAACGCCTCCGAATCCGCACAGAGACTATACAGCTATCTCTGTGATGTTTACGGAAAGCACATTCTTGCAGGACAGCAGGAATACTGCGGTGAACACAACTACAATCTCTGGAATGATCCTGATACATTTATAAAGGATAACGAGGCTGAATTTGAGTATATCAAGGATAAAACCGGTGAAATGCCTGCAGTCCGCGGTATAGATTTTCTTGCTTATAATACAACTTCTGACTGGAGAGACCATGCTCCGGAAAGAGTTATTGAGTGGGTAAATGAATATAACGGAATTGCCACTGTTACATGGCACTGGAATGTTCCGTGCGAGGAGGGCAGCGATACAACTGCGTTCTACGTTGAGTCAACCGGTAACACACCTTTTACAACTTTCAGCATAACAAATGCTGTTACAGAGGGTACATGGGAACATGAAAAAATACTTGCTGATATTGATCTTATCGCGACAGAAATGCTGAAGCTTAAGGAAGCTGATGTTCCGGTTTTATGGAGACCGCTTCATGAAGCCGAAGGCGGCTGGTTCTGGTGGGGTGCAGAAGGTGCTGAACCTTGTAAAAAGCTTTACAGACTTCTCTACGACAAGCTGACAAATGAATATGGTCTGAATAACCTTATATGGATATGGACAGGTTCAACTTCACCTGCATCTTCAGACTGGTATCCTGGTGACGATGTGGTTGATATTGTTGGCTATGACAAATACAATGCAGCAGACGGAAAGCCGAATCTCAGCTCCATAGCATCAACATTCTACAGCCTTGTTCAGAGTACTGACGGCGAAAAGATGGTTGCTATGACGGAAAACGATTCTATTCCTTCTCTTGAAAATCTTCTGAACGACAAGGCAGCCTGGCTTTACTTCTGCCCGTGGTACATGAACTACCTTACAAGCGAGCAGAACAATCCTGTTGACAATCTTATAGAAATTTATCAGAGCGATTACTGTATTACACTTGATGAACTTCCTGACCTTAAGACATACCCGATAAACGGTGCAGGAAGCAGTGAACCTGTTGTAACCAGTAAACCGGCAGTAACGACTAAACCGGATGTTACGTCAGAACCGTCCGCAACTGAAGAACCTTCTACGACTGAGAAACCTTCAGTTACTTCCGGTACATCTTCTGAGGTTATGTACGGCGATGTGGACGGAAACGGAAAAATTGATGTTACTGACCTTTCATATCTCAGCATATATCTTATAGGAGAGGGAAAATTCACTGATGACCAGATGAAAGCAGCTGATGTTGACTGTGACGGCGGTGTAAAACTTTCAGACCTTGCACGTTTAAGACAGTATCTTTCCTGTCTCTTATACACATCTGACGCTGCCGACGATACTCCTT
>CAMCOJ010000015.1 GCA_945876405.1 uncultured Ruminococcus sp. | reverse complement strand
TGGATATTTCAGAAAGTTCGGGTTTATCAGCAACCAGTTCACTTCTTATAGTTTCTGCTATATCATTTGCCACATCTTTTATACTGTGCTTCTGCCGTTTCAGTTCCGACATAAATGAGGCAACGTCAAGATATATCACATTATATTTGTTGATGTGTTCCTCGTAACTTATATCTTTACTGATCTTTAATTTCTCAAATAATTTATGGGAATCACAGGTGTGATCGTAATATGCACATAACATCCGTGCAGCATAAGATTTTCCAAAGCGGCGGGGACGGCTGATACAAATCAGGCTTTCTTCGGTATCAACTCTCTCGTTGATGAGCGCAATCAATCCCGTTTTATCAATATAATCGGTTTTCAGTATTCTTCCAAAACTACTGTTACCGGGGTTCAGATATGTTCCCATCAGAATCACCTCCGTGATGACGAAACATTACAGACCTTCCATTTTATTATACTCCAAAGTTAGCAAAATTGCAAGAGATTGGAGTGGGTTTGATGAAAATATATTACGAAACGACAATATCAACAATACTGCAAAATCTTAAATTATATTACATACTCTTTTCAGATAAACGTAATGTATGTTTGATTTGTTTCTCTGTGTAATATACATTCTGATACGTAATGATTTTTTTGCTGGATACAGCACACGGTAAAGTACAGGAATAAAAGAAGAACGGCTGTGAGTAGTAGAGTGATTCTACCGTTCACAGCCGTTGTTTTTTTCTATTTGCCTTTTGTTATGCTTAATCCATTACCTTTGATTGTACCCTTGCATTGGTATAAATGATATGATCAGAACTGTTGGAGGATGGGCTAAAGTTTTCACTGTTCATGCTGTCATATAATGCAGCATTTAATGTCAACATGTAATTGGAATACGCCAAGCCAGTCTGATTGAACTTTGTATTTCCTGTATAGATATCATATGTCAGTCTGACTGTATAAACCTTGTCCTGCCCAAGTGTCGGGAGCAGATTCTTTTTCACCCTGAGTGTATACTCTGTTCCGTTCGCATTCCCGGTGACCTTGATATTACTATCATTAGTAGTCGTTAGTGTTCCATGATCAAGCTTGAGCAATGGATCTTCCGAAATGCCCTTAATCTCCATGCTTTCAATATACTGATCAATTTTCAATTTGTTTTCGTAGCCAGCCTTTCTGCTTGAAAGGCTGATATTGAATTCAACATACTCGCCTGATGATTTCAGCGCAGAGATATCATAAACTGCTGTAGAACTGATGTGTGATGTAGTATCACCCAGTTCAACTGAATTGATGCCCAGTGAACTGTATAACCCCGAACTGCTGCCAGGTGTGGTATCCGCATTATAGGTCAGAGTCGCACTGCTATCATCCTCTGTGTAGTATCTTTTATCTCCCTCAGCTCTCCATGTGCTTTCGCTGTAGTTTAAGCTTGCCAGTGCGGAAGAAATATTGGAATAGCCTATTACCTTTGCACCAATCTCCACATCGGACTCACCGGAATTCTTTTTTGGAAACTGGTATCCAAGCGCATCAGGTTCATAGCCGACCCAAAAGTTGGTTATGAGGGTGACAGAATAACCGTTTGATGATTCTCTGAGCAGTGAGATCAGATTCTGTTTATTCCATAGATCAATGAAATTTGTGCCGGAGATAGCTGGAGTATAGCCATTCGTTTCTCCGAGAATGTCCTTGTATGGTTCTGTCTCTGTTACTGTTTTACCTTTGTAGATCTTATAGGAACGAACATTTGTATACGGGTAAGCATTTTCATTCAGTCCGATTACAGATGATTCTCCTTTTGTTTTTATCGTATCATATGTCATAAGGAATGTCTGATAGATGGTTGATGAACCTGCACTTTTCATATTTCCGGGTACACCATTATTGACCGCATTTTTTGTAAGTGAAATAGTGGAACTCATAGTTACATCAAGATGCGAATTGGTACTGCTCATAATTTGTGAGTTCGTAGCGGATGAAGCAGTCAGTTTATAATTGGTTTCATAGAGCATCCCGGTAACCAGATGAACCGGCTGGTTTTTATTACTAATTACCTTGTTAGGTCTCCATCCTGTTAATCCCTGATTTTCATTGAATTTATCCAATGAAGAAAGTGCTATGTGATAGATGCTGCCGTCATTGTCATTCTTTTTTGTAAAGATACTGAGATAGTATCTCTCCGGCTGGATATCAGTTACACTTGTTGCCATGTATTTCTGAGACGGTGTATCATTTGATGTGATATATCTGTAGTAGATACCGTTTTTATCCTTTACAGTAGCATTTGCAGCTGTGTTGTTACCATTCTCATCATTGTTGAGCATAAGCGTACCATTGCTGTCAGGCGTAATTGTGATCTGCATAAGGTCGTTTAATGGAACAGGAACATAGCCGTTATCTTTTTCATCCTTAAAGGAGGAAAGCGGCAGACTGGCTGTTTGTGTTGGGGTATCAAGGCAGTAAAATTTATCTTTGTTGCTGGCATCCACAAGAACAAGTCTCGTATTGTCCGGCCACTTACCCCCTGAATATGTCACTGCAAGAGCCTTATTAAGATTGCCTGACATGGTTTCACCTTCATTGATTGCCTTAATCCAGCCATCCGCATCCCTGTCATAGGTATATTCAAACTTGATTGTTGCCGGATTTCCGAGATTTTCAAAGAGCGTTTTCTTAGTGCTGTATGCATCTGGATAATAGCTCGTGCCGGATTCGATGGAGGCATTGAATTCAAACTGGAGCAGTTTTTTGACAATCACAGGAACATACAGATGATATGCAACCTTGCTCGTATCTGCCGGATCCTTGAACTGAACATCAAGCAGGGTAAACTGTGCATAGTCATGACCGTTATCGACGGAATTTGCATCCATTCGGAAACAGTGCTGGTTATTGCCGACAGTACTGTGATAAAGATTGGCGTCTTTGTCTTTTATTATATCAAATTTGCCGGTTTTCGTATTAAAAATACAGGTGTTTAGTGCCACAGCATATATCGCATTTTTGGTATTGTCAGCAAAATTATATTTTGTATTTGTCAGCGTTCCCAGGTAGTTATTAATTAGATCTGTGGTTGCAGTAGGATCTGTGTCGTTGACAATCAGGAGTGGAAAATCATGGTCAACTCCGGTTGAGGCGTCAAATTCCTCCAGCGAGTGGGTAAACTGGTTTTTGATTGCTGCTATCTGTTCATCTGTAAGCTCAGTCGATGTTTTATATGCACCTGCAACATCATTCACACGGTCGGTTATAATCTTCATGAACGGTGTCTGAGCGAAAGAAACTGCACTGACTCCGTCACCAGTCAGGAACTGGCTGGTGCTGATAAACCTTTTCGGACTGGAAGTAATATACGGTGAGTTATCTGTGACTATTGCCCCGTTGTAATCTGTGACGTTGTACTCTCCGTTTATATCGGAGAATACTTGGCTCTTACTGTTGGTAAGGCACAGACCTTCGTAGTCGGAGAAGATTACATAGCCGTCGGTACCGAAATCATAATCTGATGATTTGTTTCCCAGCATTTTTTCACAATTGATCGTACCTTTACGGGAGAAACCGGCTATTTTTACTCTTCTACCACCATCGTTAAAATTACCGCATAAATAACCACATTCAGTAGTGGGGACTTCATCAGAGTCATAATTATAAAACAAAACATTATTCATCAGGATATTGTATCCTAAGATACTTGTCTTATTCCATCCATAGAGACCGCCAACACTTTTGCTTGAATAAATATTAGTATCACCGACCTTAAAATTTCTGATATTAATTGTACCGCCTTCTGTGTTTCCGGATACAGCACCAGTTTCCAGAGCAGAATACAGGTTGTATCCTTCAAGACTGCATCCGTCTATTACATTATCATCTTTGGATGTACGGAAATACCCTATGAAACCGGCACAGCCTCTGTCGTTATTATTCGTATTTGACACACCTTTTATTGATGATCCCAGCGTGCTGATTACATGCGTATTGTAAATGGCTACTGATGTTGTGGAATTGTTATTTTCACTGCTTCCTATTACACCTCCTACTCTGTGACCGTTGAGGTTCACATTGTAGATGTTACAGTCTTCTATCTTTGTAGAATGAGTAATTGAACCATCACTAATTCTGAGCGATGAATAGGTGTAATTTTTTCCAATCAGACCGCCGACAACAGTTACTTCTTGAGTTGTTTGATTTTCATAACCAAAACTCGTACTTTTATCTGCATCTATATTTCCTATTGTTATGTTTTTTAGCTCAACTCCATAGCTTTTAGTATTTGTATCTACATAACCAACTATGCCGCCTACAGCATTCTTATAACTATTTACTGAGCCCGTATAGGTGCTGATAATATCGGGTTCTTCAATTGTAACATCATTGATATCCAGCGCCGTTTGTGTGGAATAGCCAATCAAACCTCCTGCATATATGCCGGAAGAAACTTTGAGCTTTTTTGGCTTAATATGAGTAATAGTAGTCTTTGATTTTTTTTCATTCTTAGACACATTATATCCTATCAGACCACCTGTATATCTTACCCCAGTCACATTTAAATTAGATGGTGTAACATTTACCAAATTCAGCTGATATATTTCACTGGTACCCGGTGTAGATCCTGTGAGCCCCCCTACTGTATAATATCTATTACTGTCCATGCTTTCGGTATAGGCTGGAATTTTTCCTGTGGACATATCAATAGCATCGAGATAAACAGAACCGGTAATAGTAAAATCTTTGATTTGATATTCTTCTTTTGTCAAATCTATTGAATTTGCAGAACCATCCTTATTTTGTATCATTGAATCAAAAAATCCAAAGCCCATATATGTCTTGTCTGTAACTGCATAGGAATCTTCACTATTATACATGTGTAGTTTCATATTCAGGCTGACTGTTACATAATTCCCCTCAATACCAAATATATGAGGAATCATATCGCGATACTCACCATCAAAGTTAGTACCAACGAACACGTTTTTGTGACCAAGCATTCCGATTCCTCTGAAACCATCCGGCAGATAATATGTTCCGACCTTTGCGGTATCAGTGAATTTCATGTACAGATAGTTATACTGATGCGTCATAACAAAGGCAATGTAACCTTCACCGAGTAATGTTTCACCATCAATACCTTTTGATTCCGAAATCTTTGGGGTATATTTCCTTACTATATACGGAACAAGGTTTTTTCTTTTGATTGCACTTCCGTCCTCTATCCCCCAGTAGCCGTCTGCCTTAGAGAGTTCATAATCTGTATATGTATCTGATGTACTATTTGGTTCTTCTGTTCCGGCAGGATCCCTACCAACTCTATCATATTCCGCATTGTGAACAGAGCGATATGTTTGATAAGAAGCAACTCCCCAGTGGTCAGATTCGTAGAAGCCTCCTACCGGTTTGATGTCTCCAATCTTTGCATCTGTATCTCCACAATACTGCGTATCGGTTTTTCGATAGCCGTACGTTGACTCGCTCATGCCTGTCTGCGTAATTTCTGACATCAAAAACAAAGATTGAGCATTTGGAAATTCCATAGTTAATTTTGAATAATTCTTATAATCAGTTCGGATATCTCCCTTTACTGAGACAGCCCCTGTCAAAGTAAAGCTTCCGCCATTCTTGTCAATATCAGGAATAGAATAATCCTTTGTACCATTTTTCATGGTCACTGCGCCATCAGGCCATTTATAAGTCTGTTCATTACCGTTTTTATCATAGTACTTTCTTGTACCATCTTCAAACGGACGATATTTATTACTTTCAGTAAAAACAGCAGCGTTGATGACTCTTCCGATGATTGGGTTGACATAAAGCCAGCCATCATCATTTACCAGATTAGTATTGACTGGATTAGCATAATCCACAACGGTATCCGATTTTAATCCTATTCGATCAGCTTCCGGCACAGAGTCCATATTACGGAAAATCAGCGTGCCTTTCACAGCTACTCCTACATAACCGCCAACAGGAAGGAGTCTATTCTGTTTATTCGTTCCAGTTGTTCTTAACTTGATCTTCTTATCCTGGAAATTGACTCTAACGTTATCAATAATATTATCCCCGCCCAGGACTCTGCCAATCACAGCACCATAGGTATAGGTTTTAGTATTATTATTATTGTGAGTGAAAGTAACACCACCGGTGTTGTTAGTCATTGTAATATCAGTATCAACCTTGATGGTCAAATCTTTTACCACACTTCCATAGCTTGAAAAAATAAACGGATTACTTCCTGTTAATGTGATAGTATTATTATTTCCTATAATAACACCTCTGAACACTGATTCTTCATTGTTCGGAGTATTGCCGAGTCCTTTATAATTCTGCGGTAGTTCAAAGCTTCCAGTAATTTCAAAGTATGCACCAGCAACATATTTTCGGATATCGTCTTGATTATAGGTTTTGCTGTTTTCTGAATCAACATAATAAGAATTAGTACTATCCCATTTATATTCTAAATGCCTGTCGGTATCCCAAGACTTGAACTGTAAAGTTTCATCAGTTTTAAGCGTAGGCAGATTAATGATAAAATCAGAAGAGTTTGTGCCATTAAGCAATTCAACTATTTTTGTCAGAACAGCTGCATTTGGTATCTGATACGGGTCATTATAAGTTCCGCATCCGGAAAGTCCTGCTGCCGCATGGTTGACACTCAGCTGGTGTTGTTTATTGGACGGATCTTTCACTGCGACATAAGGAAGAAAGTTATTATAGTTAAATGCAGTCTGATTTTTATATGTCTCAGCATTTCCGTTTTTCGGTGTTAATCCTGAATCGTATATTGTATATCTTCCGTTTTCATGGTCTTCATTATTATACCAAAATTCCTGCCCATAGTATTCACTGTCCGGATCACTGATTTCATAGCCGTAGGTTACGTTTCTTGGCGGAGTTGTTTCACCATCTGCACCCCAGTCCTCGTCGTAGGAATAATTATAAATTCCGGATGCACCTGAATCGTACTGGAAATGTTCCAGTAATGTAGCACGTGTGAACAGTGAACATTCTGTGTTATAAACTGTGTCTAAACTTGTATTTGTGTGTGCTGTTCTGCCATCAAGCTTGATTTTTTCAAAACCAATATTGATATTGGTAGCATCACTTTTTCCAGCTTTACCAATCAGGCTTGTCGCTGCCTTGGGGTATCCGTCTGGTTTATTTATTCCGTCAATGGTTTTATATACCTCTGTGTTAGACACATCGCTCAGCGAGACCGTCGAGTATGAGCCTATCTGATTAATCAGCAGAGGATTGTAGCTGGCAAGGTCATGTACAAAAATTCCATCAAGAGTAATGCTTCCGCTCTCTGTCACAATGACTGAACCGATATTTGAAGCAGAACTTCCCTTGACGGTCCCCCATACCAACGCACCGGAGCCATAGTCGTCTGTACCGATGCTGCCGCTGAATCTGACGGTTCCCACATTGAGTGTACCTGTTACGTCGCGGAAAAGTCCGTTCTGCATCAGATGATGCTGGGTATAACCTGCGTTTTTGTCACCGAGTGATGTCCGGACGAATTTATTTGTGTCTGTTTTTGCTTTCTCGCAGTCCTCGATTCCTTTATTATAGAACGTGAATTTACCGTTTACAGTCACAGTATCGCCTACATCCACCGGATACCAGCTGTAACCCTTCATATCATAAATACCATCAGGAATTATATCCTCTTTCCAGTTTTCTTCCCACTGATAGTTCCATCCAGCTTTTGTGCTAAAATAAGTATTAATACTTGAATGAGCATAACGATTCAGAGCCCAGAGTAAGAGTTTTTCGGCATTACTTGGATTCGTGTTTCCCCTAATTGTATCCAGATTGTAATAATACCTTGTGTTGCTGTTGGCAATTTTTCCTCTTTCTGTCTGTGCATTGTAGGTATTGCTTCCTCCTGTGCCATCCATTGTCAGACCACCGTCTGTGCCACCAACATTAATTGATACCACACCCTGGCCGTTTGCACAGACATCGCTCGCACTGTAAGCTACCATCTCGTCAAATATGCAGTCAGCCTTCAATCCATCAAGAGTAGAAGAACTAATAACATAAGCATCTTTTTTTATTTCAAGGAAGATTGCTGAATCCTCATTGTTTTTGCCCCGATTGACAATCATTCCAAATGATTCTGCTTTGTCGGCGTCAACAGTCAGGCCGTTGATATTTATCCCTGGGTTATCTTCTGTATCTTTTTCAACAACCCAGTGACCTGTTCCGCAATATACCAGTCCTGCAAGTCTGGATTTATCAGTGCTGTCAGAAATGCTTGAACCAGTAACTGTTACATTATTGAATTTAGTATTCACATTCAGCCACGAATACCCGAGCAGACCACCCATAGATGTGCCTGCACCTGTCAGAGTAAGATTTTGCACATTGACACCAGTTAAGTTCAAGCTGCGTTGTGTTACACCGGTATGCTGGTCAATGGAAGCAATTAGTCCGCCAATTCTGCTTGGGCTTCCCGTGCTGCTTTTGATACTGCCTGTGATATTTAATTCAGTGAAATCCCATTCAATGGAAGTGTTATTGTAATGGTTTATTCTTCCGATTACACCTCCGAAGCAACTGTCTTTATTTGAATTGTTGTCAGTAATATTACAGTAAAAGGTACTATCAGAAACGGTAATATCACCTATAGAAGAAGCTCCCCAGCCCAGTAATCCGCCAACACATACCTCCTTGCTGCCTTCGGTTGTAAACACTGTGTTAACCTCGACATTTTCTGCATTAAAGGTACCATATGCTTCGCTCGTGAAGGAAGCACCAAACATTCGGACATTAGCCTGCACTGCATTCAGGTTCAGTTTACCTTCGAATTTCAGATTTTTTACAGTTGTATTATGAACAAAGGCGAACATACCGTTGTACTTGTGACGACAGACCGGCAGACCACCGACATTCTCAAAATCCAGAATGATTGTTGCGTTGTTTCCGGTTATTGTGCCAGTGTAATCAGCATTGTCTGATTCCTCTGGAATCCTGTCGTTTTCAGTATTGTCTCTTGTTATGCCCCGAAGCCCTGTACCGGTAAGATCAATAGTCACAGCGGTTTGGTCTGAGCCAAATGTAATATCCCCGGAATTTTTAGCTGCTTTATCATTAGTCAGCACCTTATTATCTCGAGAATCTATCTGAAAAGCCAGTGATGTTTTAGCATAGTCAGCCACACTATTGATATTTATAGATTCTCCCGGCTCAGTTATCGTAATTGTATGATCAGTTTTTTCGGTTAGTACATCTGCTTTTTTCAGCTTTGTATCGTCAAAAACAATGATATCTCCCCAGGAGCCGATATTATCAACTTCAGCATCATTTCCGGAATAAGTCCAGTTATCAGCATAGATCAGTGCATTATCACGATAGCCAACAATCTTGCCTTCCCTGTAATCATCGTTCGGTGAACCTGGGGCAGCACCTGAAATATCAAATTTCCCGCTTAACTTCAGTACACCGTTTTCAAGGCTGCCAACCGCTGCACCGCCCCTAAAGTTACCGCCGACCGAAATTGTTGTGTTGCTGGCTTCAACAAAACTGTTATCAGCTTTTGCAACAAGTCCGCCGAATGTTATTCCGTTCGCACCAGCTGCATTAGTAACAGTAAAGTTTTCAAATTTTACATATGATGAATTAATAGTGTCATCAATGACGGCAATGCCACCGCCATAGAATGTACTCGTTCCTCTGGATGGAGTCACGGAAAGATTTTTTATGACCAGTGAGTTTGCAAGTTTATCAGAGCGATATGTACCAATCAGACCGCCGAATGCATCGGCAGCACCGTCTGAATGGGTTGCTGTGAAAGACGTTCCGTTTTCTGCTCCCTCGATAGCCATATCATAATTATTTTCAAGTACGCCAAAAAGACCACCAATGCTTCCGCTTCCGTTGACCTGACAACCACTTGTGATAGTATAATCCGTTACAGCAAACCTTACGCTCACAGCCGGCTTGTAATAACCGTAAATACTACCGGAACCAAGTGTGCCTTCAATGTGCTGCGAGATTGTACGGGAAGCCTCCAGAGTAATAGTGCCTCCTTCGTTTTTACCTGCAATCCCTCCGGCATATCCGTCGGCAGTTTTAATCCCTTCACCATCCGCCTGATACTGGTCGCCGGAATAGGTCAGAGCAGCACCTCTTTCCATTGTACCGACCAGACCGCCTGCGTTTCCGGAACTGGTGGAAATACTGCTGATACCCTTGCCGCCGCCTCTGTTTGTAGAGAATGAGGCTGTCAGCGATGTACCTTCTTCCATATAACCGCATATCAATCCGATATCGGTGGTTCCTTTAATCTCGACAGCACCATTGTCAGAACCGTCAGCGTTCATTGTTACTTCAATCGAGAGAGAGTCGGTGTCGGAGTTATCACCCTTGCACATTCTGCCAATCAGACCACCAAAAGGTTTCAGATAATAATCATCACTATTTGTAGGCTTCACGATACTGATGTCCCATTTAGCTTTCGTACCTGTTCCGGAAAGTACGTTTTGTGCAAGGACAGGTGTGGTATCAGAAGCACTGGAACCTCTGTAATAATATCTCGAAAGCTTTAGCGGGTTTCCGTTATTTTCAATTGTTACGGTGTCATAGACATAATTGAACAGGGGACCATCAAGATTCAGCGTAATATCTGTGTTACCGTCAAATGCAATACTTCCGGCAAACGGATATGCGGCTGTACCAAGTCCCGCAAAATTAATGGCATCAGAAATCGATGTATCATCCAGATCAGTAATCGTTATCTTGTCCTGCTGATGGTATTTTGCATAAGTCTGACAACTGCGTGAATAGTCTGCAAATTCAGAATTCTTTACTGTGATTTCAAATGTATCAGGATTATGCTGAAATGTCGGATCATCAGCTTCTGACGGATCGGCCGCGGAAGCAATCAGAGGCAGGAGACTAAAATAACCGAATCCTGAAAAAAAATCACCGATATTACTCATATCATTCACAGGCAAAGCACCAGACAGCATCACAAATGCCGTAAGTCCGCTTATAATTCGTTTAGATGCTTTGCTTTGTGTCATTTTCTTTATATATTTATTCATTTGCATCTACTCCTAATGATTAAAAGTACTGTCAGCTTTCATCTGTGTTAACTTTGTAAATCAGCCACACACCTTCCGACATTGCACTGCCGTTATCTTCTGCAAAGAAACTCCAGTTCTCAGGATCGATAGTATTGCTGTCATATTTTTTATAAAGCTGTATATCATATCTGTTTCTGTACTCCGGTTTTTCTTCTGTTCCTCTGTTTTTACTTGCATCTGCTTTTATATTCATTGTCGCAATCCCGTTTTCATCCGGTTTTGTGTACACAACTTCTTCGGCTGTAAAGTTTTTTATTCTGAGATTTTCGTCATAGAAATACTTGTTGAATTCCAGTTTATTTGTATCGATCGTCAGGATTATGTCCGCGTTACCCGAACCGGTCACAACGAGATTATATGCATCATAGTCTTTCGGATCGCCGCCGCTTCTTTGTTCATTAAGATAAACCTGCCAGCCGGATGAACCCATGCTTTGTAACTCACGCAGACCGATGATTGCACCTATCTTACTGATGTCTTTATATTTATCAGCGTTTCCGGCTTTGTCAGGTGTGGCGATAAGCTGTACACAAATGTTCGTATCATCCTGTAAATTCCAATTATTAGAAAACCTAATTGTGTACGTATTATCCGTTGTGCCGCTTGTTTTATAAATCAACGTATCAGAAAAATTTCCGGAAAGTGATAAACTGTTTAGTTTACATTTTTCTTCACCATCTTTCAGAATCATGATGGTTTTGTTTTCATCGAGCCCCTCTGATATCAGCGGCGTTCCGTCCTGCTTTACAAGCGTAGCAGTCAGCGTATATTTGATATCCTGCGAATACCATTTTGACGGGTTATTACGACTGTAATTCCAGAGAAGAAGGCTGATATCATATGCTTTTCCCTGCACTTTATCCTCCTCGGACAAGGCAGATACATATTTGGGCTGATAGACCTTTTCTCCGTTTTCCTCAAGTATATTTGACGAGAACATTGCTTTCTGCTCTGAATCTGCAATGACCACCCGCTTCATTACACTGTTCTCTCCCAGATATTCAGCTGATACATACATGCTCGTCAGCGTCAGAGCTGCCAGTATCGTCCAAAGAAGCAGACATCGCTTTTTTATGAAGTTGTAAACGCGGTCTTTCATTTTCAGCAGCTCCTTTCCTGAAATTTGGCAATCGAATCATTGGGTTCTCAGTACCGAAAAATAGATCATGTCAGTTTCCTTCTTTTTGTTGGCGTCTTGTTCTGTCGTATTCCATGTCACTCTGAGAACAAAGTACTTGCAGAACTGCTTGTTCGCGTCAGGATTTGCAGACAATTCTGCCTGCCAGTAGGAGGGAACAGCATGAGCTTCTGTATTCGTGTTCTCCCCGTAGTTCTCAGTATAATATTTATCATTATTAGCGGCAAGGTTATCGGCGCCAATCTGTTTATTATTATTTTCATTGTTGAGATATTTGCCGTTAATCATATTTCCAATTACGTAATATTTAGTTTCCTCAGATGTTTTGTTGACAGGGTCAGATGCAAATACCAGCGGGTTTTCAGTATATCCACCCGGATTTGTCTTATACTCAATGACATTGACATCGCTTGTGCCGGCTGGAACGATTTTATCAGAATCCGCACCTTCAGGTGCCTCGCCTTCAAGGTAATCATACTGCTTTGCCTCATATATTTTATAGTTGAACAGATTGTTATTGGTATGAGCTACCTGCAGTATAAATTTATCAGCATTGCTGCCAGAAACAGTAAACACATATTTTTTTTCGGTAATTGGAATCATATTGCCATTTGTATCTTTGACAGGGATACCATCTTCACCTCTGACATAATCATTGACATCAACCGCATCAAGTCCAAAATACATTCTATCCTCTCTGTGTGCAGCATTAATATACAGCGAATTGGGGTATGCCACCTTGTACATCTCTGCCGCCTTATGCTGGTTGCTGAACCATGCATATACCGGTATCGCTGTGAAAACGGAAATGGTCAGTATCGCCGCTGTTAGTAGCTGCACCTTTTTATGAACGGACAGCATTTTGATTTTGTTAATAGCATCCTTCATTTGCCGTTCTCCTTTCATAGAATCACTCTGCAGCCTCTACACTGACCTCAATCATAAAATAAGACACACTTGTTCCAATTATGAAGTCAGCCCGATTATATCCATCACTAAGCAGCTTGAAATTGGTGCTTTCATCCGGGGCTGTGAGTATTGTATCGGTGATCTCTGTGTAATTGGTGAATACGCTCGATTTGTTTGCTTTCAGATAGTCCGCCACGAGAGTCTTGCTTTCTGTGTCAGTATCCTTAAGAATAGGATATCCACTCCGCTGACCGGTGGAGTTATCGGGAAGTGCAATCTGTCCGAAGGTGTTTGGCCACATCCAGTAGACCGGAATCCGGTAAGCTTTTCCCGTTTCCGCATTTACAAACTTTTCAGTGAACTCTCTTGCTGTATACGGTGTTTTATAGTAATACCGCTCGTTTTCGTCAGAATTAGCGGTATCGCCCTCGTCACCAAAGAACATGATATGTCCTTTCAGGTAATCGGCAGCAGCAGTGTATTCTGCCACCTCAGACGGTGTGAGATAGTTGTCATCTGCCATATCATTTGTGATCTTTGCAAGCACCTGCTCAGGCTTACTGTTTCCTGACTCGTCCAGTACAGGGCTGCCATTTTCATCCTTTTGATAAATGATATTACCGTTAGAATCTTTTTTATCAAGCATGGTATAAGCCACTATATCAAGTGTGATCCTGACATTCAGATCACCATCCTGCTTAGGGATTACATAAAGGCTTACTTCTCCGCTGTCGCCTGGTCCGATCTCACTGTCTCCCGTATCGAATCGCAGCAAGAGCTTCTCGGTACTTCCTGTTTTGTAATATGTAGTACTGTCAATCTCAGTTCTGCTGCCCGATCCATATTCGCTGTCTGCCTGAGATATGATTTCACTGTTTCGGACATTTTCGCCTTTTGTTGCAATTTCAAACAGTGTATCACTCGCCGTCATCTGCATCCCATCTCCGCTTACATCCTTATTACTTGTAAACCACGCAGTCGACCGAAATACAAGTATAGCTGCCACAAACACCCCTATAGCTGCCAGTTTAATAAGAGATTTCTTCCGTATTTTCTTTAACTCATCTCTGGTCAGGGCAGAAGAAGCGTTTTTTCTATTAAGCCTGTTCTTCATCCTGCCTCACCCCCTATAGCATAAATATTCCGAACATATATATAAATAATTATATTATAAAGAGATATAAATTTCAAGTATTTTCGTCTGATTTCTGCTAAATTTCACAAAGTTATGACATCATATCATATAAAATTTAACCCCTCCTCGTAGGGAGGAGGGGGATTGTAATTCATTGATATTTGTAAGTGTGAGAAATCAGGGAGTTTCGTTCTTCGTAAACTCAAGTGCAATCTGGAAGTCCTGACCAGCTGTAGCGTTCCAGCAGTTTACGTCCTCGCCCTCAAGCCATACTCTAACGATTACACAAACTGCTTCACCATAGTTGTTAGAAGACTTAGTTGCAGCACCATTACTAAAGTTGCTTCCAGCTGACAAACTTGAACTGCTACCGGGAACCACAAAAATAACTTCACCATCTCCGGTTGCAGCAGCAGTGTTCTGAGTAACTGCATCTACAACACCATAGGCAGCACTTGTTCCTTGTGTACCCAATTCACCCGCAGCGGTCAGAGCCTTATTTGAAACATAATACGAGCCTTGATCAGAACCATCATAAGGAATAATTACACCTGCTGACGTATCAGTACCTGCCCCTGTCAAAACAGAAACTCTTGCAGCCTTGTACAAAGTATCCCCGTTTCCAGCGGCATTAACAGCACCATCGTTTGTACCATCTTTTACGGTCGCTCTAATACTGATGTTTGTATCCGATATACTGGAAGAACGAAGCCATACTGGGAAATCCACATAATCCGCACGCTCTGCAGAGCTTGCAGGCTCGACAACGGCTGTCTCACCTGCAGCAAGCAATTCTAAGATACCCTCAGTACCTATGATAGAATTACCTGTCTCATTTACGGTCTTTCCTACGCCGTTGGCATCATTTGTTGTATATATAGCGGATCCTGTATTTGATGAAGCTGGCGTAAGCTTTGGTACTTTATAATAGTCATAGAAAGCAACATTGTTGCTCCAATCCTCTGACATATCATTGTTCTCAGGCGCCTTAACAAGCTTCATACCATCGTTACTGCCTATGGCTGTCAAAGCACCGGTTTTCTGTCCTGTCTCTTATACACATCTCCGAGCCCACGAGACAGGCAGAAATC
>CAMCOJ010000014.1 GCA_945876405.1 uncultured Ruminococcus sp. | reverse complement strand
ACACAAGGAGTATCGTCGGCAGCGTCAGATGTGTATAAGAGACAGGTCATTGTCAGGTGTGTACATCCTGCTGTACAGAAGCTTCTCTTTATCATGAAGAGTAGGCACCATTGAATCACCGTCAACTATTGCCTGCTCAAATACAAATGCTTTCAGAAGATAAAAAATAAGCATAAAGATACAAAGAGTTTCTCCGATATCGAAAACGTCATTGAAAAAATTCTTTACTGTGTATTTTTCTTTCTTCTCTTCTTCATCAGCCGGTTCTGTACCTTCAGAAGTATCTGTTATTTCTTTTTCTGCTGTATCTTCAGAAGTTTCTGCCACTTCTTCAGCAATTTCAGTTTTCTCTGTTTCGTTACTCATAACTTCACCTGCTTTTTTCTGTTTTTATTTTACTGTACCAAACCTTGAAAAAGGTGATATTCTGAAAATCACCTTGCCGACTATTTCCTTTTCAGGAACAAATCCAAGTTCCGCATGCTTACTGTCCTTGGAACGGTTTCTGTTATCGCCGAGCACAAATACGTGACCTTCAGGAACAGTTACAGGATAGGAATCAAAAGCGCCCATATCCGCTGTTGTAAGGGTATTTACAAAATGGCCGGCGCTGAGTTCAGGTTCGCTTCCGTCCTCATTCGGTACATAAAGCTGCTCGTCGAGCGGATTCCCGTCAACGTAAACTATACCTTCCTCAAAATCAATATTTACAGACTGTCCTTCAAGGGCAACAACTCTCTTTACTATCAGCTTGTCGAGTTTGCTGCTGTCAACGATGATTATATCATCCTGCTCCGGTGTATAGAAAAGCGGTGAGATAACCAATCTGTCATCTTCCTTAAGCGTCGGTTCCATGGAAGGACCGGATACATCTGACAGTCTGAACAGATATGTGAATATCAGAAGAACTATAAATACTGAAAAAATAACTGATTCTATTATATCGGTTACATCATCAAGCAGTGATGATGCTGATGTTTTCTCTTCTTTCATAATTGCTGTCTCCATGAATGAGTATATCTACCCAGAATATTAATAGCAAAAAAGGGACTGAAGCGTCCCTTTTAACTATCAACAGATAAACGGAGCCTTTAGAATTATCTAACTGCTTCCTTAACCTTAGCTGCCTTACCAACTCTGTTGCGGAGGTAGTAGAGCTTAGCTCTGCGTACTTTACCCTTTCTGACAACTTCAACCTTGTCAACAACAGGTGCGTGAAGCGGGAATACTCTTTCGATTCCGCAGCCGTGTGCTACACGTCTTACTGTGAATGTTTCACTGATACCGCCGTTCTTCTTGGCAATAACTGTGCCTTCGAAAATCTGGATACGGTACTTGTCGCCTTCTTTAATTCTTACATGAACCTTAACAGTATCACCAACTGAAAATTCCGGTGCTTCTGCCTTTAAACTGTCCTTGCTGATTAATTCGAGTGCGTTCATTTTAAAAATTCCTCCTAAAATTTCTGAATATTCTTACGCAGCAGGCATTTCTTCTGCGCAGCGGACTATTCGTTTTAATGTCATTAAATGGCATTAACTCTCGTCATTTTACTGACGGACTTTAAATGCTTTATAATCATAACATATTCTGAAAATTAATTCAAGTGTTTTAAAAGAAAATTTCACTTTTTTCTGAATTCGCTCGGACTTATTCCCATTGTTTGTTTAAACTGTCTTACAAAATGAGCATAATGGTTATATCCGCTCTTCTGTGCCACTTCAACAGCAGAAAGATTTGTGGACTTAAGCAGCATGCATGCATACTCCGTCCGGCTTCGTATAATGTCCTGAAAAAGTGTAACTCCGAAATATTTTTTATAGAGGTGCTGAAAATTCGATACGCTCATCCTGACCTCATGGGCACTTGATTCTGCTGTTCTGTGTTCATAGGGACGACTGTAGATTTTATTTCTGACTGTGGAAATCATTTCATAGTAGCTGTCATTTCTGCTTTCCGGTTTTTTTACAGCATATTCCCCGACCTTGCAGAAAATCAGAAACATATAATGACAGATACTCTGATGACGGTTCATGTTGTCTGAATAATTCTCCGAAGCCATCATTTTTATGCAGAAGCTGAGAAAATTCATATCTTCCACTAAAACAGGAGTTTCATAATCCAGACCAAGATTGAAAAACTCCTTTTCCTCATCTCCCTCAAATTCAAAATGAACCCAGTCATTTGCAAAAACGCTCTGATATACACATCTGTACCGCTGCGGTCTCCCTTTTTTATACATAAAAAAAGAATTCTCAGGAATCTTTATATCCTTTCCGTCTATATTAAAAACCGCATCTGTTTTCAGCAGAATCAGAAGATTGTCCCCGCTGCCTTCAGGGCGGTCTATGTAAAAATCACTGTCATGGCAGTGATTGTAGCCTACGTTTATAATTTTCATGGGATTCACACTCTTTCATTATGGATTCTGTTTCCGGAGACAGACTTCAGCACCTGTAAGCACAGTGACTTCCAACTCAGTATAACATAAAACGAGCAGTTAAGCAATAACAATATGCTTAACTGCTCGTTTGATTTATAGTGAACGAAAAAATATTTTTTTCGTTCACTATAATATACTACCTCTGATTTATCCGGCAGCCGGATTATAGCTGTATATTCTGTGAGTCTTCTGTCATATTCTGTATCTCACTCAGCTCAGGCATTACCTTCAGTGCACCCTTTCTTGTAGTGATGAGTGCCGCACCGGCATTTGCAAAATGAAGAAGCTCTGACAGTTCTTTTTCGCCAAGGTTATCAATGCTTTTATGTTCAAGAATATAATTCAGGGCACAGCCAAAAAATGTATCTCCCGCACCTGTTTTTTCGATGGTTTCAACGTTATAAACAGGTACTTTTGCACATGCATTTTCTGTGTACGCACAGCTTCCGTCACCGCCGAGAGTTATAAAGACAAGTTTCAGTTTTTTATATTTTTCCATAAGCTGCATGGCAGCTTTGTCATAATCAGTATGTCCGAGAAGAAATTCAATTTCATTGTCTGATATCTTAAGAATATTGCATTTTGACAGTCCGTATTCCATTTCAGCCTTTGCATCATCGAGATTCTCCCATAACGGTTCACGAAGGTTAGGGTCAAATGAAATCAGTGCACCGCTTTCAATTGCTGTATCAACGGCAAATCTTGTTGCTTCACGCACACCCTTATGGGTTGAGGAAAGAGTTCCGAAATGAAATATCTTCGAATCCTTAATTATTTCGGTATTTACCTCATCTTTTTTAAGCATCATATCCGCACCCGGATTTCGTATAAAGCTGAATTCTCTTTCACCATCTTCAAATGTATGAACAAATGCAAGAGTAGTAGGAACAGTCTTATCCGAAACAAGTCCCTCTGTGCATATTCCGGCACTTTTCACAGCTTCTGTAAGCTGTCTGCCAAACATGTCTTCTCCGACTTTGCCGATAAAAGCTGTTTTCTTTCCAAGTTTCGAAAGCATTGCAAGTACATTGCACGGAGCTCCTCCCGGATTTGCTTCAAACAGAGGATTTCCCTGAGGACTTGTTCCGTTTTCCGTAAAATCCACAAGCAGTTCGCCAAGTGCTGCAACATCATATTTTTTCATAGAATTTCACCTCATTCTGCTGCGTACAAATCATAAGCTTTACCTGATATTCTGTCAGTCAGGCCGTAAACTACATTACTTATAACATACTCACCATTATTTATAAATACTTCAATTATATTCTCATCAACATATATTTCCAGATCATATCCGTCATTGATAACAGGAGTTTCTGCTGTAAGTCTGTAATTTCCCTTTACATTAAACACAGCCGACCGGTCAGTTATTATTTTATCATTGTCACGCTTTATAAGATATCCTCCTATATTTATACTTTCACCGTTTTCAAGGACGGTTTTAAGCATATAACCTGATTTTTCAGGTGAAGATATTTTCTTTGTAAATGCATTTTTTATATTTGTATGCGGTCTGAAATATATGTGTCCGTTCTTTACTTCAGCAATTCGCGGAATACTCATAAGTCCGCACCATTCACCGTTTTCACTTTTAACGGATTCAGGCATTCTCGCCCACGCAATTATGACACGATTACCGTCTTTATCCGTTGTACTCTGAGGTGCATAAAGGTCAAGTCCCAGATCAAGATACTGATATGTGTCATAAAGTTTCATTTCTCCCTTTTCTTCATCAAATGATGAAAACACACAGACTGCATTGGAATCATATTCTTTTCCGTCATCAGTAAATCCCATTGGTGAAAATACTGTTATTCCGGTTCCGTCAGCCTCAAAATAATCCGGGCACTCCCACATCCATCCGAAATTATCTTTTTCAGTGAAGCTTACATACTCCCAGCTGCACAGGTCTTCACTTCTGTAAAAAAGAAGTCTGCCATTTTTATTGTCTGTACTTCCCAGAACCATATACCAGGCATTTTTTCCGCGCCATACTTTCGGATCGCGGGTATGGGTTTTATCCCCTGTGTTTTTGTCTTCTATAGGCGGAATAACGGTTTTCTTGTCCGAAATATTATCGAACTTCATTCCGTCTTCAGAAGTTATCATAAGCTGAGCCGATATAAAGTTATCGTTAAGACAGGTGTTTATATTTTCAGGATTTTCTTCAGTATAATTAACTCCCGTGTAGAATATATACATCTTGTTGTCATACTCAACAGCGCTTCCTGAAAAGCATCCGCTCCTGTCATCAGTTTTTGACGGAAAAAGTGCAATACCTTTTTCCTCCCAGTGAACAAGGTCTCTGCTTACAGCATGTCCCCAGTGCATTCTGCCCCACTGTGCAGAATACGGAAAGCACTGATAAAACAGATGGTACTCTCCTTTATACCATATAAAACCGTTAGGGTCGTTTATCCAGCAGCCAGGTGCTTTAAAATGAATTTTCTGCATAATATCCTCCTGCTAAAAAAGACTTTTTTCAGTCTGCTTATCAAAGAAATGAATCCTTGACGGAACAAATACAAATTCTATTGTGTCACCCGTTTTTCTTATCTCATTCTTTGATACTCTTGCTACTGATGCATTGCCGCCGAAACTGAAATATAGATTATTTTCATTTCCCATAACTTCAACGCTGTCAACTACAGCAGAAATCTTACTGTTTTTACAGAGGTCAATAGTCTGCGGATCAAGCTTAATATCTTCTCCTCTTATACCAAGAATCAGTTCACCCTGTCTGCCGCCAAGCTTTGATAAAACGGAATCAGGCAGTTTAATACTGTTTCCGTCTGAAAATGTTACAGTATCTCCATTAACATTAACCTCATAAAAATTCATCTGAGGTGAACCAATAAAACCGGCTACAAACCTGTTTGACGGATGCTCATACAGTTCCATAGGCTTTCCTACCTGCTGAATTACACCATCTTTCATAATAACAATACGGTCTGCCATGGTCATTGCTTCAACCTGATCATGAGTTACATAAATGGTTGTGCTTCCAAGCTGACGGTGGAGTTTGCTTATTTCGTTTCTCATGCTTACTCTGAGTTTTGCATCAAGATTCGAGAGCGGTTCATCCATAAGGAAAAGTTTCTGATTTTTTACAATTGCACGTCCGAGCGCCACTCTCTGACGCTGACCTCCTGAAAGATTTTTTGGTTTTCTGTATCTGTATTCTGAAAGTCCGAGAATTTCAATTGCCCAGTCTACCTTTTTATTTATTTCATCAGCAGGTACTTTCATATTTTTAAGTCCATAGGAAATATTTTTTTCAACTGTCATGTGCGGATAAAGTGCATAGTTCTGAAATACCATTGATATTCCCCTGTCTCTCGGCGGTACTGTATTCATACGTTTTCCGTCAATATAAAAATCCCCGCCTGTTATTTCTTCAAAACCCGCAATCATTCTGAGTGTTGTGGACTTACCGCAGCCTGAAGGTCCTACAAAGGCAATAAATTCGCCTTCTTCTATTGAAAGATTAAAGTCTGTAACAGAATTTCTCTCTGCTCCTTCGTATTTTTTACAGATATTTTTCATTTCTACAAAACTCATAATTAGCCCTCCTTGGAACCTGTTGAAACTACACCTTCCACAATCTGTTTTGAGAAAAGTGAGTAAATTATAATAACCGGAATTGTAATAAGTGTTATAACTGCAAGAGTCTGTCCCATAGTTGTGTTATCATTTGAAGTTATGGAATTAAGACCTATCTGTGCAGTCAAAAGGTCGCTTGATGTAAAAACAAGTGACGGCCACAGATAGTCATTCCACACATTGAGAAATGTGAATACACTTACTGTTGCAACAACTGTCTTTGACATAGGCAGAACCATTGTAAAAAAATACTTTACAGGGTTGCAGTGGTCAAGCTGTGCAGCTTCCCATACATCATCAGGCAGACTTACGAAAACCTGTCTGAAAAGAAAGATATTAAAAGGATTTACTATCATCGGAAGAACATAACCGAAAACTGTGTTAAGAAGTCCCATCTTTGAAACAAACATAAAGTTTATTGTGATAATTGTTTCTGTAGGAATAATCATAAGCATCATGATAACTGCAAGCCATCTGTCCCTGAAAGGAAATTTTATTTTTGCAAGTGCATAACCTGCAAGACCGTTCACTATAACTCCTGCTATAATAAGTATAGCTGCATAGAATAAAGTATTAAGCATATACCGCACAAAACTTGTATTAAAAAGAATTTCTTTATAGTTATCAAAAAATCCTTTTCCCGGAGCCGGAGGAATAAATGCACTTGCTGAATTCATATCAGCTGTAATAGCCGCATCAGGCTTAAAAGAGTTTGCAAGCATCCATATTACAGGGAACAGGAAAAACAGGGACATAACAAGCATTACCGCTGCAAGTATTCCATTAACGATTTTTTGCTTTTTTGTTTTCATGCTTATCCTCCTTATCTCTGGTAAGAATTGTCTGAATAATTGTAAGTATTACAACAAATACTGTAAATACTATTGCCATTGCAGAAGCAAGACCGATTTCCCAGTTCACTGTACCCGTTTCATAGATATCATAAACTATTGTATATGTTGAATGTGAAGGACCGCCGCCTGTCATAACCATAGGCTGAACTATCATTCTGAATGCACCTATTGTAACAGTTATAAAAACAAATACGCAAAGCGGTTTAAGTTCAGGGAGAGTGATATTCATAAATTTGCTCCATCCACTTGCATGATCCATCTCGGCCGCCTCATAAAGAGCAGGATTTATTGCCTGTAATCCTCCGAGAAAAATAATCATCTGATATCCTACACCCTGCCATACGCTCATAAACGCAATTGAAGGAAGTGCCTGATCTGCACCGTATATAAAAGGCTGTGCATCAATTCCAAAATTTGAAAGAATGGTATTGAGAATACCTTCAGGACTGTATATCTGCATCCACAGGTTTGAAACAACTGCAAGTGACATTACAACCGGAATGAAAAATGCAACTTTAAAATATCGTTTGCAGACTGTCACCTTATTGATAAGAAGTGCAAGTCCCAGAGCACCGAGAGTCTGTAAAGGAACAATAATAAGTACAAATTTAACTGTATTCAGAAAAGCTGTTGTAAACAGGTCGTCCTTAAAAATCGTACTGAAATTCTCCAGTCCGACGAAATGTGTCAGTTTAGGATTGAGTGCGAAATAATCTGTAAAGCTGTAAATCAGTGTGAGTATCATAGGAATGAACAGAAAAACCGTCATAAGAACCAGTGCCGGTCCGAAAAAAGCCATTCCAATAACAGAATTAGATTTATTTTTCATATTATCTTGTGTAACGCTTTAATTTAGCGTTTATCCTTTCTACAGATTTATCCATTTCATCATTGACATTTCTGCCGCTTAATCCAACGTCCTCAAGAACCTGCTGGAAAGACGTGCTCACCTGCGGATAAACAGGCGTTTTTGGTCTTGGGTGACCGTAATCTCTGAGCTGCTCATAAAGTGCCTTATAGTTTTCATCATCTTCAAAAGTGGTAATCTGGTCATATGCCGCATAAGTCGAAGGCATACTTTTGGTTTTTTCATAAAGGAGAATACCGCTCTCCGTACCGCTCATCCACTTAACAAGTTCGGTTGCCGCTTCAGGATTATCTGTTTTTGTGGTTGCCGCATATGCCCATGAACCTGTCGGAGTATATCTTCCGCCGTCCCAGTTGTCACTGACAATATACGGTGCTACTCCGAGGTCAATATCGCTGTAGCTCTGGTAAATTGTGTTTACTTCCCACGCACCGTCAAACTTGAATGCGGCACGTCCGCTTTCAAAGAGCTTTTCAACAGGTGTCGCAGACATATATTTGTTCTCAGTCAGAGTTCTGAAATAACTGAAAACTTCTGCGTTTTTATCAGAGTTGAAATATCCCTCTGCTGTCAGTCCGTCATCGC
The DNA here is from genome assembly GCA_945876405.1 of uncultured Ruminococcus sp. Classification (GTDB taxonomy): domain Bacteria; phylum Bacillota; class Clostridia; order Oscillospirales; family Ruminococcaceae; genus HUN007. The sequence continues at coordinate 7,131 of CAMCOJ010000014.1, read as the reverse complement.
TTATCAAATCGCCTCCGTTCGACCATATAAACGGTGCGTAATAATAAATGCTTGCTTCACCGACAGGAAATGTCATATCAAGAGGATATCCGTTCCTGCTGTCTGTTACCGGTTTCAGTCTTTCGAGAATATCAAGAAATTCTGAAAATGTCCAGGGATGGTCTTTATCGGGAACTTCAATACCGGCTTCTTCAAGAATAGCTTTGTTATAGTAGAGTCCGACACTTGATTCCATTGCACCAAGTGCATAAAGCTTACCGTCAACCGTCCCCTGTTCAAGAATAGAATCAAGGTAAACTGATTTTTCCTCATCACTCAGTTCAGTCAGAGGCTGAATAATACCATTGGCTGCATATGCTGAAATATTCGGACCGTCAACTGTTATAACGTCCGGTAAATCTCCTGACATAACGGAAGCATTTATCTTGTCAGAATATCCTCCTCCGCTGTCGTTTCTCGGAATAAATTCAATGTCAGCAAAATATGTACCGTCATACTTTTCATTGAAGCTTTCAACCGACTGTTTGTAGGCTTCACCTTCCGGCGTATCTTCAATTGTATGTACCCACATACTGATATACTGTTCTCCCTCATCATAGCCCTGCACATCACCGGGATTAACTTTTTTACTGCATCCCGTAAGTGAAACTGCACCTGCCAGTAATGAAAGAGCCGTCATAAATAGTAGCTGCTTTTTCATAACTGTTTTCCTCCGTTCTTTTAAGTAACTAGTTACTTTACTAATTACATAGTACCATGTAACCAGTTATTTGTCAAGAATAATTTGAATTTTTGTAGCAGTTTCCAAAAATCAAAAAACAGTTTTGTACCTACCTACAAAACCGGTTACTTTACTGATTACTTTATTGATTTCAATTTATTTCTGTGCTATAATTAAGACATCAAACAGGAGGCTTGACAATGAAAAAAAATGTTACTTTCGCAGATATTGCAGAATATACCGGTTTTTCAAAAACAACTATCTCCAGATACTTTAATAATCCGGACTCTGTCACCATAGAAAACCAGGAAAAGATAGCAAATGCTCTTGAAGTGCTTGGTTATAAAGAAAACAAGCTGGCAAGGGTTATGGCAAACGGAAAAACCGAAATAGTCGGAATTATTATCCCTGACCTTTATATGCACTATTATTCAGATATTCTTGACCATATTATTTCTACCTACGAAACATACGGATACAAATTTATCGTATTTGCAGGAAACGATGATGCTGATACTGAAAGAAGATACATAAACGAACTTCTTGCATACAAAACAGAAGGACTGATAATACTGAGCCACACGCTTTCTTCAAAGGAACTGTCCGAATACAATATTCCAATAGTTACAATTGAACGTGAAGATGAATATGTATGCAGTGTAAATACAGACAACTATACTGGTGGCATGCAGGCAGCAGATGTTCTTGCAAAAAGCGGGTGTGATGTACTTATTCATGCAAATTCAGATTTTCCCGAATCTATACCTGCATACGGAAGAATAGTTGGTTTCAGTGAATTCTGTGAATCAAATAATTTTGAACACAGAATCATGATAAAAGACTTTGGCGGAAACTTTGAAGAAAATCTTGAAAATATAAAGAAGATTTTTGAAGAAATTGAAGAAACATACCCCGAAAAAAAAATAGGAATTTTTATGCCTAATGATACTCACGCTAATATACTGCTGAATATCATAGTAAAAAAATACGGGACTCTCCCTGAAAAATACAAAATAATCGGCTTTGATAATTCACCGGTTTCAAAAGAAGCTGTAATTCCAATCACAACCGTTGGTCAGCAGGTTGATAAGATTGCAGAAGAAACAATGAACCTTCTTCTTATGCAGATAAATGAACGAAAAAAACGCAGACCAAAACCTCTTGAAGCACCGGTTCACAAAGTTCTTACTCCTGTCCTTGTGCGGCGGGAAACAACAAATTAAATATGGTACCAGCAAAACATAACCCGCAGCCTTCAGACTATGAAAACTGCGGGATTTTTTATATGAAACTATGAGAGAAGTATTCTTTCGTCGCAGTATTCACATTCTGCGATATCACCTGATTTGATAAAGCTCTTCGGGAGATAGTATTCCGGATGTGTGATACATCTTGGGTTTGTGCATTTTGCGTCTCTGAGAACTGAACCCTTAAGGAGCTGTGCACCGTCCTTGTCCCTGTTTTCAATTAAGGTAAGAACAAGGGCCATACGAACATACATGCCGTACTTTGTCTGTTTGAAATACAGCGCTCTGCTGTCATCATCCACATCCATTGTTATCTCGTCAACTCTCGGAAGCGGATGAAGAACTATAAGATCCTTCTTGCCGAGGTTAAGCTTTTTCCTGTCGAGAACATAAACATTTTTCTGTGATTCATATTCTTCCTTTGAAGCAAATCTCTCGGACTGAATTCTTGTCATGTAGAGAACGTCAAGTTCAGGAATTGTCTCTTCAAGTGATGAAACCTCCCTGTATTCACAGCCGTGTGAATCAAGAATATCCTTAACATACTGCGGAACCATAAGTTCAGGAGTTGAAATGAATATAAATTTGTTGTTCGGATAGCATGAAAGCGCCTTACAGAGCGAATGTACCGTTCTTCCGTTAAGAAGGTCACCACACATACCGATTACGAGATTATCAGTTCTGCCCTTTTCCATTGTAAGAGTAAGCATGTCTGTAAGTGTCTGTGTAGGATGAAGATGTCCGCCGTCACCTGCGTTTATAACCGGACACTCTGCAGTAAGTGCAGCTGCTTTGGCAGCACCTTCGAGCGGATGACGAATAACAAGTACATCTGAATATCCGCTTACTATCTTTGTTGTATCCTTAAGGTTTTCACCCTTTGACACTGAAGATGTAGCAGGATTGTCAAATCCGATAAGAGATCCGCCAAGTCTCAGCATGGCTGTCTGGAATGACATCTGTGTTCTTGTAGATGGCTCGTAAAAGAGGGTACCCATTACCTTGCCGGCACATGCACCTTTGTATCTTCCGGGATTTGTGTAGATATCCTTACCAAGGGCTATAACTCTGTTCCACCATGAAACAGGATAATCATCAAGATCAATTAAATGCTGCATATTATTACTCCTTAACAATATATTTACAGAACTTCCGTTCCGTTGATAACCATTTCAAACTTCAGACCGAGATACTGCGAAGCCTTCTTGCACAGTATCATTCGCTGGAGAAATATTTCGAAGTATTCCATCACTGATGAGATGGTAGTGTTTATAGTAAGTTCAAGAATAATTGATGTTTTATTATCATTGAAGCGTACATTTGAGCTTTCAACCGCATAGTTTACACGGTCATGAATATCAAAGTTAAAGATATCGCTGTTTCTCACCCTTGTACGGCGTACATCGGTCTTGTCAGCTATTATGAGAGCCGCCGAAACAGGATCAACAGGAAATGCTGTTGATTCATCGTGATTTCCTATTGCAGAAACAATGGTGCATATCTCCTCTGCCGGCATACTGAGATTGTCAAGAAGCCGGAATGCCATTACAGCACCGCTCTGAGCGTGGTCAACACGGTTTATTACATTTCCTATGTCATGCATGATACCTGCAATCTTTACAAGCTCAATCTGTCTCTCAGGATATCCGAGCTCAGTGAGTATCATACTTGCCGTCTGTGCAACACGTTCAACATGTGCAACAGAATGTTCTGTATACCCGATAGCCTCAAGTGCCTTGTCTGCACGTTTTATATATGTCATGATATCAGGATTCTGCCTGATATACTTATAGGTCACAACACTTGCCAATACAGTCACGCCTCCTTAGTCTGCAGGAAAAATACATCATACCAGATAAGGAATGAGAACACTGTCCATATTTTTCTGCTGTTATCACGAATCTGATTTTTATGGTCGTCAAGGAGCTTTACAAGAAGTTCCGTGTTGAAATATTTTTCTGCAGTCTCTGAAGTGAACTTCTCCTTTACCACAGAATAATATTTTTCCTCCCGGAGCCATACTCTTATCGGAACAGGGAAACCGAGTTTTTTCTTGGCTGCAGTTTTTGCAGTCTGAGGAGGAGTATCCTTTTTCGCAGCTTTTCTCATGGCATACTTTGTAATGTACTTTGTCTTCTCATCGGTATACTCTTTTCTTGTCACCCTGTATCTTGTCGGAATCTTCTGAGCAAGAGCCATAACCTCCCTGTCAAGGAAAGGTACACGAAGTTCAAGTGAATTTGCCATACTCATACGGTCCGCCTTGAGAAGAATATCTCCGGCCATCCACATATGAAGGTCAAGATACTGCATCTTTGTAACATCATCCTTGCCGGCAACTTCACTGTAAAACGGTGCAGTCAGCTTCATTGGGTGCGGAGCATCCGTCTTTATCTTAAGAAGAGCCTTTCTCTCAGCAGGGGTAAACATATAGGCGTTTCCGATAAAACGCTCCTCAACTGTCTTTCCCTTTCTGATAAAGAAGTTAAGTCCGCGGCGTGCCGGAAGTTTGCTGCAGAGTTTTCCAATCTGCTTTCTTATACCCATAGGAACCCTGTCATACGCCGTTCCGCCCGGTTCGCTGTAGACATTGTAGCCGCCGAATATCTCATCCGCTCCCTCGCCGGAAAGAACAACCTTAAGTTTTTCAGAGGCGATATTGCACACAAAGTAAAGTGCAACCGCCGAAGGATCTGCAAGCGGTTCATCCATATGATACTGAATCTTCGGAAGTATGCCCCAGTACTCTTCAGGGGTAATTACCTTGCTTGTATTTTCCTTGCCTATCGCCTTCGAGAATTCCTTTGCCCAGCCAATCTCGTTATATCTTTCATCAGTGCCGAAACCGACTGTAAATGTCTTGTCAACACCTGCAATGGCTGCAACGTAGCTTGAGTCAACACCGCTTGAAAGGAAGCTTCCTACTTCAACGTCACTTACCTTGTGAGCCTCAACTGAATCATGCATGGTATCTGAAATTCTGTTTACCCATTCGTCAAGCTCAGGCTTCTCATCTGCTTCAAATTCAACTTTCCAGTAACGCTGGCACCTGAAACCTGTTTTGTCCTTTATGAAGAAATGTGCCGGCGGGAGCTTGTATACATTTTTGAAAAATGTTTCATTTGTCGGAGAATACTGAAATGTCAGATAGTTCTCCAGAGCTGTTTCATTGAGTTCCTTCTTAAAATCAGGATGCTCAAGGAAGCTTTTTATTTCTGAACCGAACATAAATGAACCGTTCATATCAGCATAGTAAAGAGGCTTTATCCCGAAAAAATCCCTTGCACCGAAAAGTTCCTGTTTGTTTCTGTCCCATATTACAAATGAGAACATGCCTCTGAGCTTTCCGAGGATATCGCTGCCATACTCTTCATATCCGTGAACAAGCACCTCAGTGTCAGACTGTGTCGCAAACCTGTGTCCCGCTCTGACAAGCCCTTCCCTTATCTGCTTATAGTTATATATCTCTCCGTTAAATACAATAACAAGGGAACCGTCTTCATTGTACATAGGCTGAGCACCTGCATCAATATCAATAATACTCAGTCTTCTGTGTCCGAGTGCAATTCCCTCATCAATATACTGTCCTTCTCCGTCAGGTCCGCGATGTCTGATTCGCTCCATCATCTTTTTCAGAACAATGTTAGCGTTATTTATTGTGTTTGTGAATCCTACATATCCGCACATAGATAAATGCCTCCGGTAAACAGGTTAAAAAAATTTCATACTCATTTAATTATACTATAATCTGCTGAAATATGCAATAATATATACTGTAAAAATACTGTAAAAGGTTACTAAAAAAAATATTTATACACTGTATACTGACAGGATGCTGAAGAATCAAAATATAGTAAAGGAAAAATAACAGCAGCCCCTAACCAACGCATTTACGTCGATCAGAGGCTGATTTCGCCTTATTTACCAGGCGGATGTGCAAGGCACTGTAACTATCTGACATCATAATAAAACCTATCCGCAGCATTCCTGTCCTTCCCTGTGAAGATTGCTTTTGTAAGTTTTCGGTTTTTAATCAGATACCAGTCACCGAATTCATCAAATTTTCTGCTGGAAGTAATAATAAATGATTTTTTCAGGGTTCCGTATTTCTGACCTCTGCTTTTTCCAAGCTCACACAGTCTCCTTGCAAAATCCAGATCTTCCATACTGACAAGAGTTTCATCAAATCCCCCTATAGTATCGAAATCAGATTTATAAAACCAGAACATTCCACCTGAAAGAAATGCCTTGCTTTTCTTCATAACCGGTGCAAGGTTTATTGCAATATAAGCGGCGGATACAGCAATGCCGAGTGACATTCTTTCAAATTTTGAACGTGTTCCGCCGGCAATAAACCTGCCGCTCTCAAGCATTTCTTTTATCTCCTTCAAAGAACCGTCTGTCATAATACTGTCTGCGTCTATAGTTACAACTATGGAGCCTTTAGCAGAATTAACGCCAGCGTTTCTTATTCTGCTTATAAACTTGTCACTGTTTATAATTACTTCAGCACCATATTCTCTGGCAATATCAGCTGTACAGTCTGTACACCGGTTCGCAACAACAATAGTCTGAACCTTCAAAGGTGCAGCTTTGCCGGCAGCTTCTTTTATCGCTGTAAGGCATTTACCGATATATTTTTCTTCGTTATGAGCAGGTATTACTACCGAAAAAGTATATTCATCCATATAACCCCCAACCTTCCTGCTTCCTTTGATGTTATCCATCTTAACATAATAATCGCTGATTGTCAATTTCTTTTTCAGAATAAAAATCTGCTCTCCTGTGCTGCAAGCTGAGCTTTAAGGTATTTTATTTCTGCGGCCATACGTTTATTTTCTACGACCGCACGTTTCTTTTCAGCAGCCATTCGTTTTCTCTCAGCTACTGCACGGTTCCTTTCCATAGTCACCTTTGCAATTTTCCTGTCTTTTTCTTCTGACGCTTCGTCAATGAGTCTTTGTACTTTGTCACACATAATCATCTTTCCTTTCTGGTCTTTTTTGTAGTATCTTACCTTTTCTGAAAGTGGTCCGAAATCTTTGCTGTTTTCATTCTCTGCAATTACATCAAGGGTTACTGAATGTGTGAGTTGGTACTCCTTCTTCATTATACCACGATCCGGACCATAGAACAATATTTGTTTCAGTGTTTTCTGCAGTA
>CAMCOJ010000013.1 GCA_945876405.1 uncultured Ruminococcus sp. | reverse complement strand
ATTTCTGCCTGTCTCGTGGGCTCGGAGATGTGTATAAGAGACAGGGTCTGAACAGTTGGCTCTTCCTCTCGGAGCTCCTACATAACCGGTTGAGATTATCTCGTCATTTTTTACGATTATTGCTCCGAAGTTTCTTCTCATACAGGTGCCGCGCTTAAGAACGCTTTCAGCGATATCAAGATAGTAGTTTATTTTGTCTCTTCTGGTCATATTAATCGCTCCTGCTATTTATTGTTTTTCAGCTTTTCTGTAAGCTTTACTATATTATTATAATAATTTTTTATCATTTTTGCAATACCCTGCACAAAAAAATAATGAAAGGTAAATACTCTATGAACAATCTCACAAATCTCGGATATATAAAAGAGCTGCTTGGCAGACATAACTTTAATTTTTCAAAAGGTCTCGGGCAGAACTTCCTTGTAAATCCTTCAGTATGCCCTAAAATAGCAGAGATGGGAAATGCTAAGAAGGGATTCGGAATCATCGAAGTCGGCACAGGTATAGGAACTCTTACTGCTGAACTTGCCTCAAGAGCTGACAAAGTTGTGGCTGTTGAGATAGATCAGAGACTTCTCCCTGTACTTGAGGAGACGCTTGCTGATTTTAACAATATTAAGGTCATCAATGAAGATATTATGAATGTTGACATCTGTAAACTTATAAGTGAAGAATTTGATGGAATGGACGTTGCAGTATGTGCAAATCTTCCTTATTATATTACTTCTCCGGTTATTATGCATTTTCTTGAAAGCGGAGCACCTGTAAAGTCTCTTACGGTAATGGTTCAGAAGGAAGCAGCTGAACGACTCTGTGCTGAGCCGGGAACAAGACAGTCAGGTGCCATATCTGTGGCAGTCAGATACTACGGGGATGCAAAAACGCTTTTCAGTGTTTCAAGAGGAAGTTTCATTCCTGCTCCGAATGTTGATTCAGCAGTAATCCGGATAGATGTTAATAAAAAATACTCACTTGAACCGGAAGATGAAAAATTTTTCTTTTCTGTTGTAAAGTCTGCTTTTTCACAGAGAAGAAAGACACTTGCAAATTCACTTTCTTCCATGCTTTCGTTCACTAAGCAGGATATTTATGCAGCTCTTGCTGAGACAGGATTCAGTGAAAATACAAGAGTGGAGCAGCTTGATATGGAATCACTTATGAATTTCTCACTTAACCTGAAAAAATACATTCACTGAGCATTACTTTGACATTTTTTACGATAACTGTCTGATATAATGATAAGGAACACCCGAAACAGATGATTTCGGGTGATTCCTTATTTTTATTTTATGAGGGTTATATCCCTGAAAGGAATGTAAAAAATGCAGGAAAATCAACGTAAAACACCAGTATCCTTAAAACTGATTGCATGTATATCAGCTTTTTTCTTTTTATCATATTCAAAATTTTCATTTGCAGCATCACCGTTTCCATTTGCGTTTGCAGCTGCACTTTCTCCGCTCTGTTCACTGACAGCAGCTGCAGGAATTATAATGTCATGTATCTCTTCAGGTAATATGCAGTCGGTTCAGTATGTATCTGCAGTAATTCTGATTCCGTTGTTATCAGTTTTCATAAAGAAAAATGATGCTCTTAAACGCGGAATAGCTGTTGCACTGTGTTTCATGTTATCTTTTGTTTTCTTCTGTATTACAGAAAAATTTTCCCTGCGCAGTCTGGCAGTTTTCAGCACAGCCTCCGTTCTTGCCGGATTTGTCTGCGGTTATACAGTTATCCTCCTTAATTCACCAAGGGGAATCATTGCAGAGGCAGCTGTAAACAAGCCTGCTGTAGCTTTGCTTTGCTTTTCAGCTGTTTCTGTTCTTTCCTCATTTTCATTTTTCGGAATAAATCCAGGGGAGATAGCTGCTGTATTTTTTACTCTTGTTTATGCAAGAAACTACAGGTTTGCAGGTGGTTCAACTGCGGGGATTACCGGAGCGGCCGCATTGATTATAAACGGAGCGGCGGATATCCGTTCGGTAGTTTTTATGGGAATATCAGGCATGGCTGCAGGTACATTTATAAACTACGGTCGTCCTGCTGCAGCTTCAGCTTATCTGCTTGTTTCAGTTATGTGTACTGCTGTTTCCGGTGCCGGTATGTTTCCTGTTATGTCCTATGTGAATATAGTTGCGGGGATAATTTTTTTCTGTATGGTGCCTGTTGAAAAGGTGCATAATGAAGAAAAGAGAATAAGCAGCACTTTTGACGAAGAGAGTGATATGATGAGAATTTCATCGTTCAGAATGAGACTTGTCGCCAATACAATCGGTAATGCCGCAGAAAAACCGGAAAGCTTTAATGAAATTAAAAAAAATTATGCAGGAAATGCTGGGAGTATTGCAGATATCACAGAAAGTGAATACAGAACCATGTCAAAAAACATACTCGCAGAGCAGCTTACTGCATCTTCTGAAATAATACGCAGTCTTTCATCCGATGTTCAGAAGAGATTTATAATTGACCGCCGTATAACTTCAAGAATGAAGACTGTGCTTAATGAAAATGATATAGGATTTGTTTCTCTGGTTGCTTATTATAACAGCAGCAGAAGACTGTTCGCAGAAATATACTGTCCGAAAAATTCCTGTGTAAGCGGATACAGAATTTACCGAACTCTAAGCGATGAATTCGGAATAAATTTTGAATGTACAAAATGCTATGACGGTGAGGAGATGAGATTCCTCATCAGCGAGCGGCCGGCATACAGAATAGAAGCGGAAATATCACAGAAAAGTTCAGCGTCTTCCGAAGAGAACGGAGATACCTGTCTTTGCTTCCGTGACAGTTACGGGAAATTTTACATAGTAATTTCAGACGGAATGGGTACAGGTAAAAGAGCTTTCGAATATTCTTCAAGAGCTGTGGGACTGTTCAGGCAGTTTATTCTTGGGGGAGTTGATGCCGAACAGAGCATCAGAATAATAAATACAATTATCCGTTCGGAAAGCACAGATGATTATTTTGCTACTCTGGATGTTGCGGCTTTTGATCTTGATAACGGGAATATGACTGTTTACAAATCAGGAGCTGCTCCAACTATTTTTCTTCACGGAGGCAGTATATTCAGTGTGAATTCGCCAACTTTTCCTATTGGGGCTGCTGACACTGCAGGAATGTTTAAAAGGACTTTTTCATTGAAAACGGGTGATATGGTTACCATGATATCTGACGGAGTTCCGGAAAAAGCATATGGCGTAATAAAAAGAGAGTTGACAGAAAAATCAGATGTGAGTGAAATATCGGAAAATATATGCAGGCTATCACAAAAAATCAGCTATGATGATGTAAGCGTTATCACGGCAAGGCTTGTACGTCAGTAATAGTCAAATATACAAAAAAGATGGCGGATAAATGTGAAGAAAAACACGAATTTACCAAATAAAAAAAAGTAAATAAATTTCTTTTAAAAAAATTGCACTATTTCTCGGGGAATTAATGTAGCATTTCGACAAAAGTATAAAATACACACCGAAAGACTTGATTAATTTTTGATATTCTGTTACAATAAGAGTAGTTATGGGAGGGTGATTTGATGCATAATAGTATAAAAACCGACAAATCATATGATGTTCCGATATACCTTTTTCAGCAGGGTAATAATTTTGAATCATATAAGTTTTTTGGTGCTCACAGGGTGAATGAAGACGGAAAAGAATATCACTATTTTCGTGTATGGGCACCTAATGCAGTTGACATCTCAGTAGTAGGTTCATTCAACAGCTGGAATCGTGATTGCAATCCGATGTATAAGATATCTGAAGAGATATGGGAAGCAAAGATTCCTGCTCTTAATCAGTTCGATAACTATAAGTACAGTATCAGAACCAGAGACAACAGAATTATCATGAAGGCCGATCCGTATTCAAATCACTATGAAACAAGGCCTGAGACAGCTTCAAAAATCTTCGAATCCGATTATAAGTGGAGAGACAGTAAGTGGCTCAGCAAAAAATCAGACCGTGAGATTTACAGAGGACCGATCAATATTTATGAAGTACATCTGGGATCATGGAAGAAGAATTCTGACTCAACATTCAAGAGTTACACTATGTTTGCAGAGGAGATAATTCCGTATCTTAAGGAGATGTCCTATACTCACATAGAGTTTATGCCTCTTACTGAGCATCCGTTTGACGGTTCATGGGGTTATCAGGTTACTGGTTACTATGCTCCGACTTCACGTTACGGAACACCTGATGATTTCAGAAACATGGTTGATTTGTTTCACGAGAACAACATAGGTGTTATTCTTGACTGGGTTCCGGCTCATTTTCCGAAGGACGGCTATGGTCTCTATATGTTTGACGGAGGTTGCTGCTACGAATATGAGGATCAGAGAAAACGTGAACACAAGTCGTGGGGAACGCATGTATTTGATTACGGAAAAGGAGCAGTAAGATCGTTCCTTATTTCAAATGCATGTTACTGGATTAATGAATTCCATCTTGACGGACTTAGAGTTGATGCCGTTGCATCCATGCTTTATCTTGACTATGACAGACGTGACGGTGAATGGGCACCTAATATCTACGGAGGCAAGGAGAATCTCGAAGCCGTTGAGTTTTTCAGACTGCTTAATGAAGCAGTATTCAAAAACAACCCTAATACACTTATGATTGCCGAAGAATCAACTGCGTGGCCTATGGTTACAAAGCCTACTGATATCGGCGGACTTGGTTTCAATTACAAGTGGAATATGGGCTGGATGAACGACATGCTTTTCTATATGTCACTCGACCCGATATACAGAGCATTCAATCATGACAAGATTACATTCTCATTCTTCTATTGTTTCTCAGAGAATTTTGTACTTCCTATTTCACACGATGAAGTTGTACACGGTAAGTGTTCACTTCTTGAAAAGATGAGTGGAAATGAAGATCAGAAGTTCAGTTCATACAGAGCATTCCTTTGTTATATGATGGCTCACCCGGGCAAAAAACTTCTGTTCATGGGACAGGAATTTGGTCAGAGAAAGGAATGGAACTACGAAGAAGGTCTTGACTGGGCTGTTCTTAACTGTGAAAAACACAGACAGCTTCAGGAATTCAACAGAAAGCTTAACAAATTCTATCTGAAAAATTCACCTATGTGGGAAAACGACAACTCATGGGGTGGATTCAAGTGGATTTCAAACGATGATTACAAGCAGAGTGTTATCGCATTCCGTCGCATTGATGACAGTGGAAATGAGATAATTATTGTATGTAATTTCGTTCCTGTTGAAAGAACAAAATACAAGATAGGTATTCCGGAGAGTGGACGTTATAAACTTGTATTTGATTCAGACGCAGTTGAGTTCGGAGGAACCGGCAAGTCTGTAAAAACATATAAAACCGCAGATATCCCTATGCATGGATACGATCAGAGCATTTCACTCACATTACCTCCTCTGTCAGTGCTTTATCTGCAGCATGAGAAAAAAAGTGTGACAAAGAAACGTACTACAAAAAAGGTCACGGCAACAACGAAAAACAGCAAATCTTCAGTGAAATAGGGAGGAATTATAATATGAAAAAGGAATGCATAGCTATGCTTCTGGCTGGTGGGCAGGGAAGCAGATTATATGCTTTGACACAGAAAATGGCAAAACCTGCAGTTCCGTTCGGTGGAAAATACAGAATAATTGATTTTCCTCTGTCCAACTGCACTAACTCTGGTATTGATACAGTAGGTGTTCTTACTCAGTACCAGCCGCTTGAACTTAATGACTACATAGGAAATGGTCAGCCATGGGATCTTGACAGACTTCGTGGTGGTGTACATATTCTCCCTCCGTATCAGACAGCATCAGGCAGTTCATGGTATGAAGGAACAGCAAACGCCATTTATCAGAACATCAGATTTATTGAACGTTACAATCCGGAGTATATAATTGTTCTTGGCGGTGACCATATATACAAGATGGATTATTCAAAGATGGTTGAGTTCCATAAGGAACATTCAGCAGATGCAACTATTGCAGTTCTTAATGTTACTCTTGAGGAAGCCTCAAGATTCGGTATTATGACATGTGACAGTGATTTCCGTGTTGTAGACTTTACAGAAAAGCCTAAGGAGCCAAAGTCTACTCTTGCGTCAATGGGTATTTACGTTTTCACATGGGAAAAACTCAGAAAGTATCTTATTGAAAACGAGAATGCAGGCGGCTCGAAGGATTTCGGAAAGGATATCATTCCTGCTATGCTTGCAAACAACGAGAGAATGTTTGCATATTCTTTTGAAGGTTACTGGAAGGATGTTGGTACACTCTACAGTCTCTGGGAAGCAAATATGGATATTCTTAACGCATCTGATCTTAATCTTTATGATCAGAACTGGAAGATATATTCACGCAATATGAGTCTTCCTCCGCAGTATATAGGACCTGATGCCGATATTCAGGATTCACTTGTCTGTGACGGATGCAATGTGAACGGAAGTATTACATCTTCGATTATATATTCAGGTGTAACAGTTGAAAAAGACGTTTTTATCGATCACAGTGTAATTATGCCGGGTGCTGTTATAAAGTCCGGTTCAGTTGTTAAGTACGCAATTATCGGTGAAGACTCAGTTATTGAAAATGATGTCAGAATCGGTGCTTCAAAAGAAGAAACAGGAAATGATACAAAGTGGGATATCGCTGTTATAGGTCATGGTGAAGTGATTTCTTCAGGCGTTTCCGTAGCTCCTGGTCAGATGATACCTGTTGTTTAATGATTAAGGGGATGTAACGAATGATTTATAATAATATTTTAGGACTTATATTTTCAAATATGCATGATGAATCTGTATCAGAACTTACTCAGGTAAGAACAATGGGTTCAATTCTCTTTGGCGGAAGATACAGACTTATTGATTTCCCGCTTTCGAATATGACTAACTCAGGTATTCCTGAAGTTGGTGTAGTTACCAAATCGAATTATCAGTCACTTCTTGATCATATCGGTTCTGGAAGAGAGTGGGATCTGTGCACAAAGAACGGCGGAATTCATCTTCTTCCTCCGTTCAGTCATCACAAGAGCGGTCTATACAGAGGAAGAATAGAAGCTATTGAAGGAATCCTTCCTTTCATTCAGCACTCAAATGCCGAATACGTCGTAATGGCTGACTGTGATGTAGTAACAACCATAGATTTCAGGCAGGTTATTAGAGAACATATGAAAAATGACGCTGATATCACTGTTGTATATGCAAAGCACAACTTCACAAATAATGGTATTGGTTCAACTGCTTCAACAATACTCGAAGTTGATGATGAAAAGAGGGTAATCAGTGCGACAATCAATCCTGATATTCTTGGTGAAGCGAACAGATCACTTAACATGTTTGTTATCGGCAGAAGAATACTTGAAAAGATAGTAAGCAGATATGCCCCTGAAGGATTTGCAAGTTTTGACAAGCAGGTTCTTCAGCAGAATAAGGCAAACTACAGAATCTGCGGATATGAACACAAAGGATATTACGAGAAGATTGAAGATATTATGTCATACTACAATGCAAACATGAATCTTCTCAATCCTGAAAACATGCAGAAGATGTTCCTGAACAATACGCCGATTTATACCAAAGTAAAGGATTCCGGTCCTGCAAAGTATGAAGCGGGTTCAGTGGTTCGAAACTCTCTTATTGCTGATGGTTGTGTTATCGAAGGTGAAGTAATCAACTCAGTGCTTTTCCGTGGAGTCAAGGTAGGAAAAGGGGCTGTTGTAAGAAACTGCATTCTTATGCAGAATACACAGATTGGCGAAGATGCAGAGCTTCATGCGGTTATCACAGATAAAAACGTTAGGGTAGGTAGGAATAAGCTTCTTACTGCTTCAACTAAAAACGCTCTCTTCATCAAAAAGAATCAGAAAATTGAAGATGATTAATTATTAATCTGAATAAGAGTTTTGATGCAGGGCTTTGTATAGTCCTGCATTTTCTCATATAATATAAAACGAAAGTGAGTTGAACAAATATGAATATTTTATATGCAGCAAGTGAAGCTATGCCGTTTGCGGCCTCAGGAGGACTGGCTGATGTTGCGGGCTCTCTGCCTGCGGCAATAAACAGAAAGGGACATGACTGCCGTGTAGTAATCCCTCTTTACAAAAACATAAAACCGGAATTAAGATCCAGTTTAACCCCGCTTACAAGTATTACAGTTGATGTATCATGGAGAAAGCAGTACTGCGGAATACTTACTACAATTTATAACGGGGTTGTTTATTATTTTATTGATAATGAGTATTATTTTGGCAGGGACGGCATGTATGGTTTCTATGATGACTGTGAGAGGTTTACATTTTTCTCAAGATCAGTTCTCGAGATGCTCAGATACATTGATTTTAAGCCGGATATTATTCATGCAAATGACTGGCAGACATCACTTGTTTCAGTTTACTATCAGGTGCTCTACAAGTACCAGCAGGGATTTGAAAACATAAAAAATCTCTTTACCATTCACAATATTCAGTATCAGGGCAAGTACGGTGTAGAAGTTGTAAATGAAGTAATGGGAATACCTATGTATCATACGGATCTCCTTATGTATGATGACTGTATTAATATGATGAAGGGTGCTTTTGAGGCCGCGGACAGGATTTCAACAGTAAGTCCAAGTTATGCCTGGGAAATCCTTGATCCATGGTACGCATACGGACTTGACAGAATTCTGATTAATAAGCAGTACAAGCTTTCAGGTATACTCAATGGTATAGATACTACTGTATATGATCCTGAAACAGATCCGCTTATTCCGGCAAACTTCAGTGCTTCTGCTCCCGTGAAGGGGAAGAAAGCATGTAAAGACAAGCTATTGGCAGATCTTGGCCTTCAGGAGGGAAATGAACCGGTTGTAGGTATTGTATCGAGATTTGTCGGTCATAAGGGACTTGACCTTGTCAAATATATATTTGAAGAGATGGTTGACCGTGGATTCAAATTTGCTATTATTGGCAGCGGCGAAAAGATATTTGAGGATTTCTTCAGAGAGATGTCACTCAGATATCCTGATAAGGTAAGTGTTACTATCGGATTCGTTCCGGAGATTGCAAGAAAAATTTACGCAGGTTCAGATATGTTCCTTATGCCTTCCCAGAATGAACCATGCGGTCTTGCCCAGATGATTGCTATGAGATACGGTACTGTTCCGATTGTACGTGAAACAGGCGGACTCAGAGATTCAGTAAAGGACTGTGGCGGTGAGAACGGAAACGGATTTACATTCAAGACATACAATGCACATGATATGCTTAATGCATGCCTCAGAGCCCAGGAACTTTACAAAGATACGAAGTCATGGAGAAAACTTGTAAAGAATGTAATGAAATGTGATTTCAGCTGGGATACCTCATCTGAAAAATACATTGATCTCTATAAGGAACTTTTAGGAAACAGATAATAAAAAAAATGAGCAGAATGCGATTCTGCTCATTTTTTTATAATCTCATTTTAAAATCATCATACCCGAATTCTTTAAGTGTTTCAAGCGTTCCGTCTTTCCGGCAAACAATTATTGACGGGAGTCCCATTCCGTTAAATGTATTGTTTTTCACCATTGTATAGATGGCCATATCAGCAAAAACAAGTCTTGAATCAGTATCAAGCGGGATATCAAATGAATATTCGCCGATAAAGTCACCTGAGAGACAGGTTTGAGAACCAAGTCTGTATGTGAACTTCTTTTCATAAGGCTTTCCTGAATCAATCAGAGGCGGTCTGTACGGCATCTCAAGCACATCGGGCATATGACAAGCGGCAGATGTGTCAAGTATTGCGATGTCCATATCATCCTTGTTTATAATATCAAGTACCTTTGTTACAAGGAAACCTGCATTGAGCGCAACTGCTTCACCGGGTTCAAGGAACACTTCAAGTCCGTATCTTTCCTGCATGCGCTTAATGCATCTTTCAAGACGCGGGATATCGTAGTCGTTTCTTGTGATATGGTGTCCGCCGCCGAAATTAATCCATTCCATTTTATCAAGATACTTTCCGAACTTTTCTTCAACCGAATCAAGAGTGGTTTCAAGGTCATCAGAATTCTGTTCACAAAGAGTATGGAAGTGAAGACCGCTTACTCCTTCAAGATCATCGGGTCTGAAGTTTTTAAGAGTAATTCCGAGACGGGAAGTCGGGGAGCACGGATCATAGATAGCATGTCCTTCCTGTGTTGAATGCTCAGGATTTATGCGAAGTCCGATTTTCTTTCCTGAACGGAGAACACTGTCTCTGTAACGGTCAAGCTGAGTGAAGGAATTGAAGATGATATGTCCGCAGTACCTGATAATCTCTTCAATTTCATCCTCGCGGTAACCGGCACAGAATACGTGGTTTTCCTTGCCCATGCATTCGTATCCAAGCCGTGCTTCATATAGTCCGCTGCATGCTGTTCCGCTTATATACTTTGATATAAGGGGATAGAGATGGTAGCAGGAGAATGCTTTCTGAGCAAGCAGTATTTTGCATCCGGTTCTTTTTTCAACACCGCTGAGAATTTCAAGATTTTTTATCAGTTGATTTTCATCGATAATGTATGAAGGAGTTTTTACCTTCGTTATATCAAATTCAGGCTTCTTCATGGCTGTTGTCTACCGGCACTGGTGCAAAGTTTTCAATCCACGGGAGGCCCCACTTACCCAGTTCTTCCATAAACGGATCCGGATCGAATTCTTCAATATTGTAAACTCCCGGTTTCTTCCACTTGCCGGTCATAACCATCATAGCACCAATCATTGCCGGTACACCGGTTGTGTATGAGATTGCCTGTGAACCCACTTCTTTGTAGCATTCCTGATGGTCACAGACATTATAAACGTAATATGAAACCTTTTTTCCGTCCTTGATACCGTGACAGATACATCCGATATTTGTCTTGCCCACTGTTCTTGGACCGAGTGAAGCCGGATCAGGAAGCACAGCCTTGAGGAACTGGAGCGGTACAATTTCCTTTCCTTCGTACATAATCGGTTCGATAGAAGTCATGCCCACATTTTCAAGGCATTTGAGATGTGTAAGATAACTCTGACCAAATGTCATGAAAAATCTTATTCTCTTTATTCCCTTTATATTGAGGGCGAGTGATTCAAGTTCTTCGTGATGGAGAAGGTACATATCTTTTTCTCCAACCTGATCAAAGTTATACACTCTCTTTATTTCCATAGGTTTTGTTTCAACCCATTTGCCGTTTTCAATATAGCTTCCGTTTGCTGAAACTTCTCTGATATTGATTTCAGGGTTGAAGTTTGTTGCGAACGGATAACCGTGGTCACCGCCATTGCAGTCAAGAATATCGATGTAGTGTATTTCATCGAAATAATGCTTCTGAGCATATGCAGAAAATACACCTGTTACGCCCGGATCAAATCCGCTTCCGAGAAGAGCTGTTATTCCAGCTTTCTCAAATCTTTCTCTGTATGCCCACTGCCACTTGTATTCGAACTTTGCAGTATCAAGCGGTTCATAGTTTGCTGTATCAACATAGTCAACCTTACATTCGAGACAGGCATCCATAATAGTGAGATCCTGATATGGAAGTGCAACGTTAATACAGATATCCGGCTTGTAACTCTTCATAAGAGAAACGAGTTCTTCAACACTGTCTGCATTTACCTGAGCAGTTGTAATCTTTGTTTTTCCTCCGTCAAGCTTAGCCTTAAGTGCATCGCACTTTGACTTTGTTCTGCTTGCTATGCAGATCTCCTCAAAAACATCACTGTTCTGGCAGCACTTGTGAACAACAACACTTGCTACACCGCCTGCACCGATAATTAAAGCTCTACCCAATTTTCTGGTCCTCCTTAAAAAATTATTTGTATATCATCAGAAGTATCTCGCGAAGAAGTTTGCATGCAAGAGCAGTTGAAGCACCGCTCTGGTCGTATACAGGGCAAAGTTCGTTCATATCGAGACCTACTATATTGAGATTTGAAACAGTCTTTATAGCGTTGATAAGTTCTCTGAATGATACTCCGTCAGCTTCAGGGGTGCCTGTTCCACAGAATATCGAAGGGTCCATTACGTCAAGATCAAGTGTGAAATAAACCGGTTTTCCTTTTAACTTTTCAGCAATTTCCTCAAGGGTATCAAAGTCGAACCTGTTTGTATAAACATGATCTTTACCCCATCTGAATTCTTCACGGTCACCGCTTCTTATTCCAAACTGAAAAATCTTTCCGTCTCCTACGAGATCGTGACACCTGTGCATTACACACGCATGTGAAAGCTTAACTCCGAGATAGCTTTCCCGAAGGTCAGCATGTGCGTCAAAGTGGATAATATGAAGGTCAGGATATTTTTTTACAGCTGAACGGACAGCACCAAGCGTTACAAGGTGTTCTCCGCCTATCATAAAAGGAATCTTTCCGTCTTCAAGTACCTTGTCAGTAAATTCTTCAATATCCTTTAGGGCAAGTTCACTGCTGCCCATGCAGAGTTCCAGATCACCTGCATCAAAAATCTTTGTGTCCTGAAGATCCCTGTCTGTATACGGGCTGTATGTTTCGATTCCGAAGCTTTCGTTTCTTATAGCCGAGCTTCCGAAGCGTGTTCCGGGTCTGTATGAAGTAGTGCTGTCAAACGGAGCACCGAAGAGAACAATCTTACTCTCATCGTATTCCGCATCACATGCAATAAAAGTACTGATGTTTTTATTCAACTCTTATACTCCTTTCGGTTATTTGTATGTTTCACGGAGAGTATTTCTCACATTGTTTGGTATTGCAAAGCATCCTTTGTGAAGAATAGTGTTATAGTATTTTGTAACCAGTCCGAGACTGTTCCACCATTCTGCATTCAGGTCAGCTCTCGGATCATATTTTTTGGATGCAAAGCCAAAGAGCCAGTGTCCTGAAGGGTAAGTCGGGATATGTGCCTGATAAACAAGTGCAGTACTGAAGAAATCTTTTATTCTGCTGTGAGCACGTTTCATTGAGTTTGCATATGAGTCATAAAATGTACTCTCATGCTGATTTACAAGTATGCCTTCTTCAGTAAGTGATCTGCAGCAGTTTCCGTAAAATTCCTTTGTGAAAAGACCTTCACCGACTCCAAAAGGATCTGTTGAATCAACGATAATCAGATCGTATTTATTATCCGGAGCATTTCTCACAAATCTCATTCCGTCTTCATAGTGTATTGTTACTCGTTTATCATCAAGTGAGCAGGCAAGGGAAGGGAGATATTCCCTGCATGCATCCACTACCATCCTGTCTATTTCAACAAGGTCAATTTTTTCTATTGTGCTGTAGCGGCACAGTTCTCTTACAGTACCGCCGTCTCCTCCGCCGACAACAAGAACATTTTTTATGTCTGGATTCGTTGCCATGGGAACATGTGTTATCATTTCATGATAGATATATTCGTCTTTTTCAGTTACCATAAGATATCCGTCAAGGGTAAGAATTCTTCCGAATTCATTGGATTCAAAGATATCTATTCTCTGAAATTCGCTTTGCATTGTCATGAGCTGTCTGTCAACTTTTATTGAAAATTTTACATTCTCGGTATGGTTTTCTGTGTACCAGAGTTCCACAATAAATCACTCCTCTACTACAACCTGGAGAGTATTTACTTCCATATCCTGTGTACCGGTAAGGAAGCATCCTTTTTCCCTGGCATATAAAATATAGCTTATAATTTCCTTTGTAATTTTCTCGCCCGGGGCAAGTATCGGTATTCCCGGAGGATAGCACATTACAAACTCACCGCATATCTGTCCGTCACATTTTTCAAGTTCCATTTTTTCCTTGCTGCTGAAAAATGCTTTCTTTGGAGTAAGACTCACAATAGGATTAATGTATTCGTGGTCAAACATTCCGGTCTTGTCCTTTGAGTATCTGCGCTTTATTTCTGCAAGAGCGGATATCAGACGTTCGATTTCAAGGGCACGGTCACCTGCAGAGATATATGCAAGTATGTTGCCGAGATCTCCGAATTCAATCTGAATATTGTATTCGTCACGAAGAATATCGTAAACTTCTATTCCGGCAAGCCCTGTATCGAGAGTATTTACAGATAGTTTTGTTTTATCAAAGTTGTAAAATGCATCTCCGTCAATGAGTTCAGAACCGAATGCATAAAATCCTCCGATACTGTTTATCTCACATCTTGCATACTGTGCATATTTTGTTGCCTTGTCAAAAATCTCAGCACCGTTAAGAGCAAGATTTTTTCTTGCTATATCCAGAGAGGACATAAGCAGATATGAGGCACTTGTTGTCTGGGTAAGGTTTATAACCTGACGTACATATCCGGCATTTACATTTGGTCCCAGCAGGAGAATAGAGCTTTGTGTAAGTGAACCACCTGATTTGTGCATACTTACGGATGCCATATCGGCTCCTGCTGCCATTGCATTTAATGGCATATTTTTCCCAAAGTAAAAATGTGTTCCGTGTGCCTCGTCAACAAGGGCGAGCATATTGTGTTTATGGGCAAGTTCAACAATAGCCTTAAGATCCGAACAGACACCGTAGTATGTAGGATTGTTAATAAGTACAGCTTTTGCATCCGGATTTTCAGTGATGGCTTTTTCAACGTCGGCAACCGACATACCTAGCGGGATTCCGAGTTTATTGTTTACACCCGGATTTACATACACTGGTTTTGCACCGTTAACTACAAGTGCATTGATAGCACTCCTGTGTACATTTCTCGGCATGATTACCTTGTCGCCTTCTTTCGTTGCAGACATAATCATAGCCTGCACCGAGCCCGTGGTTCCGTTTACAATAAAGAATGCTGAAGCAGCACCAAAAGCTTCTGCTGCAAGTTCCTGTGCATCCTTTATTACAGATACCGGGTGACAGAGATTGTCGAGCGGTTTCATTGAATTAACGTCAGCCTTCAGACAGTTTTTTCCAAGAAACTCTGTGAGTTCTTCGTTTCCTCGTCCTCCCTTGTGCCCCGGAACATCAAACGGAACAACTCTGTTCTGTCTGAAGTTTATCATTGCTTCGTATAACGGAGCATTGTTCTGAGTATAATGCATTTTTTAGGAAATCCTCCGTTTCTTTCATAGTGTAACAGATTAATAAATATTTGCACCGCTGAATATTTCAATCATCTCTCTTCTGAGACTGTTGGAAATATCAAGCCGCTGCTTAGGCGGCAGCTCATATACATCTGTGTTAAAAAGATAGTTTTGAAGCTGCAGTTCCTTTATCAGCATTTTTGTGTGAAAAATATTTGACTGATACACATTAACGTCTATGGCATCATAGCGCTGAAGTGTACTTTCATTTATATAGTCCTGTATGGAAGTGATGTCGTGGTCGATAAAATATTTTTTTCCATGCACATCACGGGTAAAACCACGCACTCTGTAGTCTATCGTGATTATATCCGAGTCAAAACTTGCTATAAGGTAATCAAGTGCATTAAGAGGTGATATCTCTCCGCAGGTTGAAACGTCGATATCAACACGGAATGTTGATATCGCATTGTCCGGATGGGATTCAGGAAATGTGTGAACTGTAAGATGACTCTTGTCAAGGTGAGCATGAACCATCTTGCCCTGATTGCACGACTTGTCAATAC
>CAMCOJ010000012.1 GCA_945876405.1 uncultured Ruminococcus sp. | reverse complement strand
AGATTTCTGCCTGTCTCGTGGGCTCGGAGATGTGTATAAGAGACAGGCATCAGCGAGTGTAAGTCCGTATTCCTTTCCGTAGAAGGCAAGGTTTATTCCTACAAGAACAATTTCCTGATGTCCGTTTGCGGCAAGAGCAGTAATCTCGGAAACGAGTTCATCAAGAGGCTTTGATCTTATCCTGCCGCGTGAATAAGGTATGATGCAGTAGGAACAGAACTGATTGCAGCCATCCTGTATCTTTACAAATGCACGTGTTTTGCATTCGAAGGAATCACATCTCATCCGTTCAATAGCCTCATGACCTGTATATTTTTCTATACTTATTTCTCTTTCCTGTTTTTCAAATGCTTTCAGAACAAGTTCAGGAATCTGAATGCGGTTTTTCGTACCTGTAACTATATCGGCTTCACTTAGTTTTGAAGCATCTTCGCCAAATGCCTGCGGATAGCAGCCGGTAAGAACTATGAGAGAATCAGGATTTTCATTTCTTAGTTTCCTCAGAGTCTGACGAACTTTTTTATCGCTTGAGGACGTTACTGTACATGAATTTATTACGATAACATCTGAGCCTGTGATATTTTCCGAAACTGTAAATCCCGATTCTGAAAATGATTTTTTCATGCATTCAGTTTCATAGCAGTTGACCTTGCAGCCGAAGGTCACAAAAAATACTGTCAATAGAATGTCTCCTTTTCCGGTTGTGCATACTGCATTTACTGTGTAAATTCTTCTGTAATTCAATTATACTAAACTTACAAAAAAATTTCAATGACTTGACTATTAATATTTTTGGTGTTATGATTTTTAGAGTAAAAAACAATCTGATTCTGACGGAGGGTATTTTGATGTATTCGGAGAATATACTTTTGAAAAGCGTTGAAGAAGTAAAAAAATTTGTAAATCTTGTTTCCGGTTTTGATTTTGACATTGAACTGGTTTCAGGCAGATATGTTGTTGACGCAAAGTCAATAATGGGCATTTTCAGTCTTGACCTTGACAAGCCGGTAAAGATGAACGCAGAAACAGATGATGCGAAGTTCATCGAAGCGGTAAAGCCTTTTGTTGCTTCATAATAATATCACGGATTTTCCGGCAGATGCAGTACGCATCTGCTTTTTTTATTCATAACAAAGATAAAAACCCTGTATAATACTAACATGTATAAATACAGGGAGTGTGTTGAATATGACTGGTATAAAAAAAATATTTTCTGCAGTATGTGCAGTGACACTGGGGTTTTCATGTCCTGTATATGCAAAGGCAGCAAAACCCGGCTGTGAGATAAGCACATGGATTCTTACGGAACAGGAAACAGGTTATGTTATTTCTGAGTACAATTCGGATAAGAGAGTTCCTTCAGGTGCTCTTAACAAACTTATGACAGCACTTATAGCAGCCGAATATATTGAATCCGGTGAAATTTCCATGGAGACGGAACTTACTGCCTCTGAAGCTGCTCATACTGCGACCGGTGCGGTAATATGGCTGGATACAGGTGAAAAAATAACGGCCGGTGAACTGATGAAAGCTCTTCTTATAGGAAATGCCGGTGACGCAGCAGTTGTTTTTGCGGAAACTATAGCCGGAGGATGTGATGAATTCACATGTCTTATGAATTTCAGGGCGGCTGAGCTCGGGATGAAAAATACTTTTTTTACATCTCCCTATGCTATTGATGATGACAGTCAGTATACAACTGCCTTTGATACTGCACTTCTCACATCTGAAATAGCCTCGCATGAAGAACTCCGTGAAATAATGCTAACATGGCGTGATACAGTCAGAGGAGGCAAAACAGAGACGGTAAATGAGAACACTCTTATAAGAACCTACGAAGGAGTAAACGGAGTAAAGGCGTGGCATACAGAACAATCCGGATACTGTGCTGCAGTTTCCGCACACAGGAGCGGAGGAAAATATACAGCAGTGGTTCTTGGCAGTGAGGACAGTGAAGAACGTTTTGACTTTGCCAAACAGCTTCTTAAGAAGGGAATTTCAGGATACAAGACCATAATACCGGGTTTTTCATCTGAATATATGAAACCTCTGAAAGTAAAACAGGGGACTGAAGATTCAGTAATACTGAATGCTGAGAATCTCAGTACTCTTGTCGTACCGAAAGGAACGGAAGATACTCTGAGAATTGTAACAGTAAGCCCGGACTATATAAAAGCTCCGGTCAGAAAGGGGCAGAAAATAGGTACACTGGCATTTTACCTTGACAGAACTCTTTTGTATGAAACATCACTTATAGCTGCAGATTCTGTTCCGGAAAAGACATTTCGGAAATCTTTTAGAAAAATAATAGTAAAAATGTTCAAAGAATAAAAGATTATATTGTAGAGTTTGAATAATAATAAATTATCTGCTTGCAAAAGAAATCATAATATAGTAAAATTGATATAAGGTAAGTAAATATTTTATGGAGGTCCATACTATGACGCTTAAATTAAACTCAAAATATCTTGATAGTTTCGTAAACAGTGACGAAATTGCAGGTATTAAACCACAGGTTGAAACAGCTGCAGAACTTCTTCACAGCAGGAAGGGTCTCGGAAATGACTTTTTAGGCTGGCTTGATCTTCCTGTAAACTATGATAAGGAAGAATTCACAAGAATTAAGGCTGCTGCTGAAAAGATAAAGAAAAATTCCGATGTTCTCATCGTTATTGGTATCGGTGGTTCGTATCTCGGTGCAAGAGCTGTTATCGAGCTTATCAAGTCACCGTTCTACAACAATCTCAGCAAGGACACACCTGACATATATTTTGTTGGAAACAACATCAGTCCTTCATACCTCAATCAGGTTATTTCCATCTGCAAGGATAAAGATTTCTCTGTAAACGTAATTTCCAAGTCAGGTACAACAACTGAACCTGCTCTTGCTTTCAGAGTATTCAGAAAGATGGTTGAGGAAAAGTACGGCAAGGAAGGCGCAAAGGAAAGAATCTTCTGTACAACAGACAAGGCAAAGGGAACACTCAAGTCACTTGCTGATACAGAAGGCTATGAAACATTCGTTGTACCGGATGACGTAGGCGGCAGATTCTCAGTTCTTACGGCTGTTGGTCTTCTTCCGATTGCTGCAGCAGGCTGTGATATAGACGCTCTTATGGCCGGTGCGGCAAAGGCTCGTGAAGACTATCAGGCAGACTTTGACAACAATGACTGCTACAAGTACGCTGCTTACAGAAACATTCTTAACAGAAAAGGTAAGAGTATTGAACTTCTTGTTTCATATGATCCAAGTTTTACAATGATGTCCGAATGGTACAAACAGCTCTTCGGCGAAAGTGAAGGCAAGGACAACAAGGGACTTTTCCCGTCAGCTGTAACATTCTCAACAGACCTCCACTCGATGGGACAGTTCATTCAGGACGGTTCAAGAATTATGTTTGAAACAGTTATGGATATTAAGAAGCCGCAGCAGGATTTCTTCCTCGAGGACGATGCTGAAAACCTTGATGGACTTAACTTCCTTACAAACCAGAATATGTCCGTAGTAAACAGAAAAGCCCAGGAAGGCACAATCATCGCTCATACAGAAGGCGGTGTTCCGAATATCGTTCTTGAACTTGAAGACACATCCGAATTCAGTACAGGTTATATGATTTACTTCTTTGAAAAGGCATGTGCAGTTTCAGGATACCTTCTCGGTGTAAATCCTTTCAATCAGCCGGGTGTTGAAAGCTATAAGGCTAACATGTTTGCACTTCTTGGCAAGCCTGGTTACGAAGACAAGAAGGCAGCGCTTGAAGCAAAGCTTTACTGATAAAATATATAGCTGTCGCAAGACGGCGGAAATGGAGAAAATATTATGATTAAATTAATTACTGGCGAAAAGGGAACAGGTAAAACTAAGATAATGCTCGACATGATGAACGAAGCAACAGCTACATCAAACGGCAGCCTTGTTTGTATCGAAAAAGGTTCAAACCTCAGAACACAGATCAACTACAAGATAAGATGGTGCGATACAGAATTCTATAAGGTTGACGGTTTTGAAGCTTTCTACGGTTTTGTATCAGGAATGCTCGCAGGCAACTACGACATCGAAAAGATTTTTGTTGACGGTATCCTCAAGATCGGCGGCAGAGATTTTGAAGCTTTTGCAGCTATGCTTGACAAGCTTGCAGCTCTCACAGGTGAAGCTACAACAATCATATTTACAGTTTCAGCTAACAATGCTGATATGCCTGCTTCAGTTACAAAGTACGTAGGTTAATTCAAAAAGCTGAAAAAACTATTGACATTTTTTCATTAGTTTGATATAATAAATTTTGTGATGCTCTAAGGGTGTTGAACAATGATTATTAATTTAAGAAAAATATTCAATTCACCAGGTGAGGTTATGCCGATTGACATTGCTGTTGATCAGCATGAAATTACCGATATACATGGTTATAGTTTTGCTTCTCCGGTTGTTGTCAAAGGACAGGCATATAACCGTGCCGGAATAGTTAAGATTAAATTTACTACGGAGTTTACCCTGAACCTTATATGTGACAGGTGCCTGAAGGAATTCGAGCGCTCATATGTTTACGAATTTGAACATGTGGTAGTCAAATCACTTTCCACGGAAAATGATGAGTATATTGTTGCGGATAACGAGAGCATTGATTTGAAGGAAATTGCAATTTCAGATTTACTGTTGCAGCTCCCGTCAAAGATTCTCTGTGATGAAGATTGCAAAGGTCTTTGCTTTTCATGTGGCTGTAATTTAAACGAATCGCAGTGTGATTGCTTTTCATCTTAATAAATTTATGCTTGACAGGAGGTATAATCGTGGCTGTACCAAAGAGAAAAACGTCTAAGGCTAGACGTGATAAAAGACGTTCAAGTGTCTGGAAGTTAGATGCACCGGCATTCAGCAAGTGCTCAAACTGCGGAGAACTCACTTCACCACATAAGGTTTGCAAAAACTGTGGTTTCTATAAGGGCGTTGAAGTTATTAAGAAGGAAGCGTAATTTAACCGCTTTCCGGTGATTAGAGGAGGAGCGATTCTCCTCTAATTTTTTTATACTGAAATTCATAGGAGGTATACGTTATGCCGTTACCGGTAGTAGCCGTTGTAGGAAGACCTAATGTAGGAAAGTCTACACTGTTTAATAAACTTATAGGAAAGCGCCTTTCAATTGTTGAGGACACTCCGGGCGTTACCAGAGACCGTATCTATTCAAAGTGTGAATGGAGAGGCAGGGAGTTTATGGTTGTTGATACTGGAGGTATCGAACCTAAAACTGACGACCTAATTCTTTCACAGATGAAAAGACAGGCAGAGCTTGCGATAGAAAGAGCAGATGTTATAGTTCTTGTTACCGATGTAAGATGTGGTGTTACTGCAAATGACCTTGATGTTGCTGCCATGCTTCAGAAGAGCGGAAAACCAATTGTCCTTGCAGTTAACAAGTGTGATGAGATTGGCGATACACCACCTGAAGTATATGAATTCTACAATCTCGGACTCGGTGACCCATTCCCGATATCGTCGGCACACGGTCACGGAACAGGTGACCTTCTTGATGAAGTGTTTAAGTATTTTCCGGAAGGAGATTTTGAAGACTATGATGACAGCTATATCAAAGTAGCAGTTATAGGCAAGCCAAATGCCGGAAAATCATCTCTTATCAACCGTATAGCCGGTGAGGAAAGAGTAATTGTTTCAGAAATTGCCGGAACTACAAGAGATGCAACGGATACAACAATCGAAAATGAACACGGAAAATTTGTATTTATTGATACAGCCGGAATAAGAAAAAAATCCAAAGTAAATGAAAATATCGAACGTTACAGTGTACTGCGTGCATATATGGCAGTTGACAGAGCAGATGTATGCGTTATAGTTATTGATGCCACCGAGGGATTTACTGAACAGGATTCCAAGGTTGCCGGATATGCCCATGAACAGGGAAAGGCTTCAGTAGTTGTAGTAAACAAGTGGGATCTTATTGAAAAGAATACAAAGACAATGGATGAATACAGAACAAAGCTTGAAAATGACTTCAGCTTTATGTCATATGTCCCGTTCCTCTTTATTTCTGCAAAGACAGGTCAGCGTGTTGACAAACTTTATGATATGATTGTTCATGTAAATGAACAGAATTCAATGAGAATTTCAACAGGAATGCTAAACGATGTTCTTGCATATGCTACAACAAGGGTGCAGCCGCCTTCTGACAAGGGCAAGCGTCTGAAGATTTACTACATGACACAGCCATCAACGAAGCCGCCGACGTTTGTAACATTTGTAAACAAGAGCGAACTTTTCCACTTCTCATACCAGAGATACCTTGAAAACCAGATTCGCCAGACATTCGGACTTGACGGAACACCGGTTCGCTTTATTGTAAGAGAACGCGGAAACGACGATACAAAATAAGGAGGAAAACTTATGCTGCCTTATATTGTTGTGTTTATCTGTTTTGTGGCCGCCTATCTTATAGGAAGCTGCAACTCCGCAATTGTTGTAACAAGACTTCTTAAGCATGAAGATGTCCGTGACTTCGGAAGTAAAAATGCGGGACTGACAAATGTTCTCAGATGTTTCGGAAAGGGACCGGCACTGGTTACGCTTTTAGCCGATCTTCTTAAGGGTTCACTTACGATTATACTTATAAAGATGATTGTAAGTGCTGCAGGATTTGAAGGAGATCTGATGACAATCGGATATATCTCCGGTCTCTGCGTTATGCTCGGTCATGTTTTTCCGGTTTACTACGGATTTAAGGGTGGCAAGGGTGTGCTTGTTACAGCAACGGTTCTTCTTGCAATAGATATCCGTACGTTTGCCGTAGTTATTCCGATATTCATCATTATGCTTGTCATTACAAAATATGTTTCGGTTTCGTCCATAACAGCAGCTGCTGCCTATCCTGTGGTAACATTCCTGCTCCAGTATTTTGTTCTTCATTATGAACTTTGTACTGTTCTTGTTCATACGGGACTTGTCTGCATAAGTTCATTCCTTATTATTTATATGCACCGTGCAAATATAAGCCGTCTTAAGGCGGGCACAGAGAACAAATTTTCATTTTCAAAAAAATAATTAACAGTGAGGTGAACAGCTTATGTCAAAAATTGTTATATTAGGAGCTGGTGCCTTCGGTATCAGTATTGCGATAATGGCGGCTGAAGCCGGACACAGCGTAACAATATGGTCGGCCTTTGAAAGTGAGGTCGAAAGTATTCTTAGCATCAGGGAACACAAGGAAAAACTTCCAGGAGTGAAGATTCCGGAAAGTATTGGTTTTACATCTGATATATCCTGTATCAGCGGTTCGGATATGGTTGTCATTGGTGTACCTTCTATTTTCGTCAGAAATGTAGTTAAACAGGCTGCACCGTATATCACACCTGAAATGATAGTTGTTAACACAAGCAAAGGTCTTGAGGACGGAACTTATCTGAGAATGAGTCAGGTAATCAGAGAGGAAATAAGCGATTCACCGATAGTTGTTCTTTCCGGTCCTTCACATGCTGAGGAAGTGGCAAGAAAAATGCCGACAACAATATCCGCAGCTTCAGAAGACGAAAAGGCTGCTGCAACAGTACAGGAAACTCTATCAAACGGTTGTCTCCGTATTTACCTGAATGATGATGTTACCGGCTGTGAACTCGGCGGCTCACTCAAGAACATAATTGCTCTTTGTGCGGGTATCTGCGACGGACTTGGTTACGGCGATAATACTATAGCTGCACTTATGACAAGAGGAATAACCGAAATAGCCCGTCTTGGTGTGGCCATGGGGGCAAGACTTGACACATTTTTCGGCCTGACAGGTATAGGAGATCTTATCGTAACATGCACAAGTCTTCACAGCAGAAACAGACGTGCCGGTACACTTATTGGAAAGGGTGTTTCACCGGACGATGCTGTAAAACAGGTTGGTACTGTTGAAGGGTATTACTGCTGCAAAGCAGCTTACGGACTGAGCAGAAAGATGAACGTGGAGATGCCTATAACTGAAGAACTTTATAAGATTCTTTTTGAAAACGGAGATGTAAACAAGCCGCTTGCTTCGCTTATGAGCAGACCAAGCAGACATGAAAGAGAACAGACACTCGTTTAACAGAGGTTTTTCATATGTTTTTTAATTCAGATGACAGCAGTTCCCGTTACAGAATAGGGAGAGTTACAATAGACGGGAGCTTTCACACTCAGAGTGCTGATGAAAATTTTTTCAGTTATTTCTGTAACGATACGCTTTATTCAATGACCAGAACCATACATCCTGATGATCTCGCTGATTTTAAGGAGCTTGTAAATACTCTTGGTGATGACGAAGTAAAGCACTGTATTATTCGCATGAAGAATGCAGAAGGTACTTACAGATGGATGATAATGAAAATGTCGGTAAATATTCAGATGCTTTCGAGAGGAACGAGGCTTACAGATATAGTTGTAAAGGATGCGTTTTTTCTTGAAAAAAGTACTACCGGTCTTGAAAACATAATAGAACGTTTCAGATTTCTTATGAGTGTTCAGGAAGCTGTTATATTTGAATACAGCAGTATGACAAACCGGTTTTACATCTATTCATTTGACTATAATGTAAATACAGTTTTCTATAACGAAGATTTTGATTATTTTCATTTTCACATGCTCTCGGAAAATATGATTTCAGAGGGCAGCCGTGAAACATTTGAAAGTTTTTTTGAAAGTGTAAAAAGCGGTATTTCAAGATTTCGCTTTGAGATGGAAACAGGTATGTTCACTGGTGGGGAGCATACCTGTCTTCAGCAGTTCAGCGGATTTACTGAAACTGATGATGACGGAAACAGTATAGTTCTTGGACTTATCACTGAAAAAAAGGCTCCTGATGATACATTTTCCGATGTTAATCCGGCATATGAGGCGAATCTTGATTCTCTGACAAGACTGTTCAATAAAAAGTCGGTAACCAGTTTTGCAGAAAACCGGATCAGTTCCGGAGCTTCCGGAACCGTTACCATTGTTATAATAGACATAGATGATTTCAAATATATCAATGACACCTACGGACATCTTTTCGGCGATGATATCATCATGACTGCTGCTAATGTAATAAAAAAAGAAACGGGAAACAAGGGTGTGGCCGGGCGTATCGGCGGCGACGAGTTCATGCTGGTACTTGATGATATATCTGATGAGATGGAACTCAGAAGTATTCTAAGAGCTATACGTTCCAATATTGAACTTCGGTGTGCTGAAAAAGCTGAAGGACTGAAGATAACCTGCTCAATGGGTACTGCCCAGTATCCGGCAGATGCTTCTGATTACCATCAGCTTTTCAGGACAGCAGATAAGTCTTTGTATATTGCCAAGGAAAAGGGCAAGGATCGTTATGTGATTTATAACCGTGAAAAACACGGGATAGTAGAGGGATACGATACAGCCATATCCACAGCATTACAGGAAAAAACTGAAAAGGATAAGGCGGAAATTACAGGAAGTCTTATTGCCGGCCTTACAGTATCACATAGTATTTCTGTCGTACAGGCACTCAGGACCATAGTTTCAGTTTTTGAACTTGACAGAATAAGAATCTATGCAGGTGAAAAGCTGCAGCTTATGCTTTCCGTGCCTGAGATAAATACGGATGAAAATGCGGAGTATATTTTGCGTGAGAATTATATGGACAATTTTTCCGGAAAGAATATTTTTTTAATAGACAATACAGATATACTTGAAGGGAGAAATAACGAGGCATTTTCAAGAAATAAAAAAGACGGGGTAAAGGCTTCTGTACAGTATATCAGCAGAGCCGGAGATTCCGTAAATGGTATGATATCCTATGAGCTTACGAATCATTTTAAAAAATGGCCTCAGATGGATGCGAATTTTATGAGCGTTCTCGGCAGGATTATTTTTGAAAAAATATTTAACGGAGATGAAAAAGATGGCTAAGATTACATGGAAACCCGGAACACTGCTTGCACCGCTTCCGGCTGTGCTTGTCTCGTGCGGAACCATGGAGAAGGCAAATGTTTTTACTGTAGCCTGGACAGGGATTATAAATACACATCCTGCAATGACATATATTTCTGTACGGCCTTCCAGACATTCATACAGTATGATAAAGGAAAGCGGAGAATTTGTAATAAATCTCACTACTTCGGCTATGGTTCGTACGGTTGATTTCTGTGGAGTCAGGTCAGGGAGCAGTGTGGACAAGCTTAAAGTGTGCAGTCTTCACAAGGAGCCGGCGTCAAAAATTTCCGCACCTGTTATCTCTGAAAGTCCTCTCAGTCTGGAGTGCAGGGTAACTGAGATAAAACATCTTGGTACACACGATATGTTCATTGCGGAGATTGTTGCGGTTGATATTGAGGAAAGATTTATTGACAGCAAGGGAAAGCTTAATCTTCAGCAGGCCGGACTGATTTCATATTCCCACGGCGAATATTTTGCGACGGGAAGAAAGCTCGGTGAGTTCGGATACTCAGTACGGAAAAAATCAAAAAACAAATGCGTCAGAGGGAAGTAATCAGTTCCCTTTTGACGCATTTTTTCTGTATTCTGAGGGGGTTAATCCTGTGGCTTTTTTAAACTGGCGCATGAAATGAACATCATTGTCATAACCGCACTGTGAAGCCACAGATGATACAGTTGCTGAAGTTGATTCAAGCAGATGGCAGGCATGTTTGATTTTGCATTCTATTACATCGTTGATACATGTTATACCGAAAGCTTCGCGGTACAGAAGCTGAAAATATGATCTGCTCAGATTTATCTGACGGCATATGGAATCGACTGTCCATTTTTCGTCAGGCCTGCTGTGTATTTTTTTTCTGACCTCCAGAAGTTTATCGTAGTACGGGATATTTACCGGAGAGGATTCCGTTTTTATTTCATTGCCCAATACTGTAAAAAGAGATGATATGTAATGCTCAAGCAGTTCGTGTTTGTGATTTCCGAGGTTGTAGTACTCATTGAGTATTATATTGAGCAGAGAGTCCGTTTTGCTGTACGATGAAAGTTTATAAAGAGTATTGGTACTTATGCTGCCCGGGACGGTGGTATCATTTTTCCCTTCTGTGAGCAGGGTGATTCTGTCATAAACAAGAACTTCTCCTGTTGCATACATGCTGTACGAGGTATTTTCATTAATTAGTATAAATGATGTTCTGAATTTTTGCGAGTAACTGCCTCCAAAACGGAAAACAGCAGGCGATTTTAGAATATACAGTACCAATGTATTTTCAGGTGTTTCAAGAGAAGGACGGTAGAATTCATCCTGACGACAGTTGAAGTTTATATCTGTAATGGTCATGGCATTATGTTCCTTATGAAAAATAGTGTTAATTTCTGATTTGTTAATTATACAATGTTTTTTAATTTCTGTCAATTGATTAAAGCTTTTTTACAATTTTATTCTGAAAAAAACAAGAAATTTATAATGAATTAACATATACTCAAAAAATTCGTACTGAACTATTGTTGAATGAAAAAACAAGTAAAAGACTATATATCAGTATCAAAAATATTATATGTCATTGATTTTAATCTGAAAAAAATATATAATTAGAGCAATGGATGTGACAGATGATAGTTTTGTGCTTTTAATCTGTTATAAAAATGTGATAATGTATATATTTATTAATGATTAGATTGTATGGAGGAATAAAAAATGAACAAATCAGCTAGATTTACATGTTGTTTTCTTGCAGCAGCAATGATGATGTCAGGATTTTCATCATTTGCAGGAGCGGATTTTACACCAGCAGACGGAATCAGCACAGTTTATGCAGCTGAAGCAAGTGTAAAGGTTCAGAGCTCAGCAGGATTCGGTGAAGGTATGTATGCAACGTGGACATCTGTTACCGGCGCAACAGGTTATAACGTATATGTTGACGGAAATCAGATTGATTCAATGCTTATCAGACAGTACACCGGATATATGAGAGCAGATGCTCCTGGTTTAAAAGCCGGTGATCACACAATGAAGATAGTTCCGATAATAAACGGCAAGGAAGACTCTTCAAAAGCTGCTGAAGCAAAGGCTACAGCGTACGCACATGACAGATCAGGATTTGGCTTTGTGAACGGTACATCTTCAGGGGCATACAATGAAGACGGTACACTTAAGTCAGATGCAGTAGTGATTTATGTAACTGAAGAAAACAAGGACAAAGTCACAGCTGATATAGATTCAGGAAGCGGTGTGACAACAGTTACAGGTGTTCAGAATATTATAACAGGATATAAGAAGGGCAAGGAAAAGAGACCGCTCTGCGTAAGAGTTATCGGCAATATCACAGACCCTGCAAATATGCCGAAGGGTGACCTTATGGTTGACACTGTAAAGGCTGGCCTTACCATTGAAGGTATCGGAAATGACGCAGTGTTCAATGGCTTCGGACTTGTTATGAAGAACAGTTCAAACGTTGAAGTAAGAAATATCGGCTTTATGAACTGCAACAGTTCAGAGGGTGACAACTGCGGGCTCCAGCAGGCTAATGATCATATATGGGTACATAACTGCGACTTCTTCTACGGTGATGCAGGTTCAGATGCGGATCAGGTAAAGGGTGACGGTGCTCTCGACACAAAGAAGTCAACATTTGTTACTCACTCATATAACCACTTCTGGGATAACGGAAAATGCAACCTCCAGGGAATGAAGAGTGAAACCACAGAAAACTATATCACATATCACCACAACTGGTATGATCATTCTGATTCACGTCATCCGAGAATCAGAACATGTTCAGTTCACATCTACAACAACTACTTTGACGGAAATGCAAAATACGGTGTAGGTGTAACAATGGGTGCGTCAGCTTTTGTTGAAAACAACTACTTCAGAGCCTGCAAGAATCCAATGATGAGTTCAGGTCAGGGAACTGATGCTCTTGGTGAAGGTACATTCTCAGGAGAAACAGGCGGCGTTATCAAGGCGTATAACAATATCATAAAGGATGCTGAAAGCTATATCACATACAAGGAAAACAGTACAAGCTTTGATGCATATGAAGTTTCAGCTGCAAAGGACACTGTTCCTTCAGATGTAAAGGCAGTTTCCGGAGGTACATCATACAATAACTTTGATACTTCATCAGTAATGTACAGTTACACAGCTGATAAGCCGGAGGATGTTCCGTCAGTAGTGACTGCGAAGGCAGGACGTGTTGACGGCGGCGATTTCAAGTGGCAGTTCAACAATGCAGTTGATGATGAAAGTTATGCGGTAAACACAGAACTTAAGGCAGCTCTTACAAGCTATAAGGGTTCAGTTGTTGCAATAGGCAGCGGATTTAAGGAAGATAATTCAGCACCTCCTGCAGTGACAACACCTGCTCCTTCGGTTACAACAACAGTTTCTTCTGTTACAGCACCTCAGCAGACTACACAGGCTTCATCGGCAACTCAGCCGATAGTAACAAATGCACCGGTTTCAGGTGAAAATGTAATCTACTGTTCACCGACAGGAACAGGTGACGGCAAGAGTATAAACAGCCCGACAGGCGTTTTATCAGCAATAAAGGCAGTGCCGGCAGGCGGAATGATTTACCTCCTCGAAGGTACATACAGTTTTACCGAGACAATAATTATTGATAAGGACAACAGTGGTAAGCAGGGTGCATACAAGACAATCGCAGCTTATCCTGGTGCAAATGTAAAGTTCGACTTCACAGGTCAGGCTACTGCTCCTTCAAACAGAGGATTTGTTCTTGCAGGCTCATACTGGCATTTCTACGGTTTTGAAATTACAAAGGCAGGGGACAACGGTATGCTCCTCGCCGGCAATAACAACAGAATTGAAATGATGGTATTCAACGATAATCAGGATACAGGTCTCCAGATTTCACGTTTTGATACATCAGCAGCAACAATCGATGCATGGCCGTCAAACAACCTTATTCTTAACTGTACATCAAAGAATAACTGTGATGATGCGACTATGGAAAACGCAGACGGATTTGCTGCAAAGCTAACATGCGGTCCGGGAAATGTATTTGACGGATGTATGGCATATAATAACTCTGACGACGGTTGGGATCTCTACGCAAAAACAGAAACAGGTCCGATAGGAATAGTTACAATCAAGAACAGTATCGCTTTCAGAAACGGATTTACAGAATTCGGTGAAGGATACGGTGACTGCGACGGTAACGGATTCAAGCTTGGCGGTTCAGGTGTGGGTTCGCCTCATGTAGTGGAAAACTGTCTTGCATTTGAAAACCTCCACTGCGGATTTACAGACAACAACAATCCGAAGCTTGACAAACTTACAAACTGCACTTCCTTTAACAACAACATGGAAGGCAAGGGTAAGCCTAACTTCTCACTTTACCGTTGCACAGATGACGGTTGTGACTTTAAGAATATGATGTCAGTTTATGACGCATCAGTAGCTCTGTCTGACAGCAAGCTCAATGCATCTGCTTCAAATGATAAGTTTGTCGGCACATATGAAAACGGTGTATACTACAACAGCGGCTACTATCAGGTAGATGCAAAGACAGATGTAACTAACGGTGCAAAGATAGGAACAAAGCTTTCTGCAGGTCCTGCAGCATCAGATTTTCAAAAGTATGGAAAAGCACCTGAGCAGGGGGCAGATTTCCACAAGATCTGGAGAAATGCAGACGGTTCAATCTGGACAGAAGGACTTTATCAGACAGCTTCAGGAAGCAAATATGCATCTATGGGAGCCCACTTCGTTAAGAGTACAAATCCTGCAACACCACCTGCAGTGGAACCTTCAGACCCGATTACAACAACAGTAACACAGGCTCCTCCTGTAACTACAACAACTACAGTAGCTTCTAATGTTACTACTACAACAGTTAAGGATGAAGTAAGCTTTAAGTACGGCGATCTCAACGACAATGGTGTTGTGGATGTAACAGACCTCTCAATACTTGCTATTCATCTCGCAGACAAAATTCCGTTTGATACAGAAGCACAGAAACTGGCTGCCGATGTATCAGGAGACGGAGCTGTAAATCTTGCTGACCTTGCTCATCTCAGACAGTATATCTCAAGGGTAACTAACTGGCTTGGTGTTAAAAAATAATCATTCTATAAAATACAGCTTAAGAACCAAAAAAAGCAGCCTTCAGGCTGCTTTTTTTTTGAAAATTACTTTTTAAGAAATTTTTTCATAAGCATTAAGTCATCAGCAGCTACGGTCCCGTTGAAGTTAAGGTCACCGTGAAGTGAACTGAGCTGATGTTTCTCAGGGTCGATTATTATCTGAACCAGTTTTACAAAGTCAGCTGATGATATGATGCCGTCTTTGCTGATATCATATTTTGAATTTTCAAAATCCGGTTCAGTTGTTACAGTAGTTGATGAAGTAGTTACTGCAGTAGTAGTTACAGTGGTGGTAACAGTAGTTGCTGGAGTGGTAACAGTAGTTGCCGGAGTGGTAACAGTAGTTGCCGGAGTGGTAACAGTAGTTACCGGAGTGGTAACAGTAGTTGCCGGAGTGGTAACAGTAGTTACCGGAGTGGTAACAGTAGTTACCGGAGTGGTTACAGTAGTAACCGGAGTGGTAGTTGCTTCCGTAGTTGTGGTAACGGATGTTGTGGTGGTTTCAGGGACAGTAGTAATATCTGCCGGAGTTGTAGTTGTTGTGACGGTTGTAGTCACCGCTGGAATAGTTGTAACAACTCTTATGCTTGTATCAATGTTGTCGATATTCTTCTGGGTAAGATCACTGTATTTGAATTTTATCTGTGACGAACCGTTTCTCCATGACATTTTCCATTCGTTGTATACCGTTAAGTCAACAGGGGTATTTTCATCATATCCATCGCCGCTTATGTAGTATACCTGTCTCTTATACACATCTCCGAGCCCACGAGACAGGCAGAAATC
>CAMCOJ010000011.1 GCA_945876405.1 uncultured Ruminococcus sp. | reverse complement strand
CTTTAGAAACGTGCGCCGCCGGGCGCACACACAAAGCTGTTATTCTGATTATGATTAACAGCTTTTTCTGTGCTTCTTTTATATATTTTTCAGCATATCAGATAAACACATGTTTTTTCTCTTCGTCAAAATTAACATAACCACTTGACAAGACAGCCTTATAATGAGA
The DNA here is from genome assembly GCA_945876405.1 of uncultured Ruminococcus sp. Taxonomy (GTDB): domain Bacteria; phylum Bacillota; class Clostridia; order Oscillospirales; family Ruminococcaceae; genus HUN007. Next base: position 16,028 of record CAMCOJ010000011.1, on the reverse strand, counting down.
TAATTTATTATAGATGTATATAACGAATTATTGGTTCAAATATTTAAAATTCAGGAGGAACTCAAAATGAAGAAATTTATTGCCACTGCACTTGCAGCAGCAACACTCGTAACATCTGCAGGGTATCCGGCATCAGTAAATACCGCTGATGTAAATGCCGCATCAGCTTCAGCCAACTATGCCGAAGCTCTCCAGAAATCACTCTTCTTCTACGAATGTCAGCAGGCTGGTCCGCTTCCGGAATGGAACAGAGTTGAATGGCGTGCTGACTCCACTATGATTGACGAAATCAAAGGCGGATGGTACGATGCCGGTGACCACGTAAAATTCAATCTTCCTATGGCTTACTCGGCTTCAATGCTTGCCTGGGGTCTCTATCAGTACCCGGAGGGCATTGAAAAGTGCGGAGAGATGGAAAACTACGTGAACAATCTCGAATTCGTTCTCGATTACCTTGCAGCATGTGACCTTGGGGATGAAGTTGTATTTCAGGTAGGAAACGGTACCATCGACCATACATGGTGGGGACCTGTTGAACTTTATCAGTACGGCATGGAAGATGCAGGCACTTCATACGAAGAAGCCCGTGCAACACTCAAAGCTTCAGAAGGATGTTCTGCTGTATTCGGCGGAATGGCTGCAGCTCTTGCAGCGGGAAGTGCCGCACTTAAAGGCAGGGTTGATGACGCAAAGTTGAAGGATTATGTAAAGCACGCTGAAAATATCTTCAAACTCGCTGATGCTTCAAAGAGCGATGCCACATACAACGACAGCAATGCTTCGGGATTTTACCGTTCCAGCCACTTCTATGATGAACTTTTCTACGCTTCAAACTGGCTGTATATTGCTACAGGAGACAGCTCCTATCTTGACAAGGCAAAGTCATACATCCCTAATCTTGGCAAGGAACTTGGCTCAAATGAATTAAAGTATTCATGGGCTCACTGCTGGGATGATGTTATGCAGGGGGCTATGCTGCTCTATGCTATCAATACAAATGACAGCACATATATTGCACGTGCCGAAAAGCATGTAAACTACCTCGTAAACACAGAAAAGAAAGTTGAAGGAAAACTCGCATTTATCGACAGCTGGGGCTGTGCAAGATATGCTGAGACCTCAGCCTTTATCGCAGCAGTTGCCGCTGATACAGTTCTGAAAGACAAGGACACTTCAAAGATAGTTGAATTCTATGAGAACCAGATTAATTTTGTTCTCGGTGACAACGAAAACGGACAGAGCTATGTTGTTGGTTACGGTGACAAGCCTGCTCACAATGCTCACCACAGAACAGCACACGGTTCATGGAAAAACGATATTTATGAGCCTGTCAGCAACAGACACATTCTCTACGGTGCCCTCGTAGGCGGTCCTAACCTCGACGGCTCATACGAAGACGACAGAAACAACTACATCAACAACGAAGTTGCTACTGACTATAACGCAGGATTTACAGCTATCCTCTGCAAGATGATTGACAAATACGGCGGCGAGACCGATCCGTCATTCCCGCAGAAGGAAGAGCATGACGGTCCTGAATTCTTTGTTGAAGCACTTTCAAAGGGTGCTGACTCAAGCGGAATCACAGTAAGTTTCAAGATTACAAACCACTCTGCATGGCCTGCAAGGGTACAGGACAATTTATCGTTCCGTTACTTCATGGATCTTAGCGAAGTAAAGGCTAAAGGATACGATCCGACAAATATCGTTATCAGATGTGACCGTGACCAGAGTGCTATGTATGCTTCAAAGGGAATTGAGCCGGCAGTTATTTCACCTGTAACTCAGTACGACGGTGATATCTACTACGTTGAAGTTACACTCCCTGACGGACGTGCGGTGCTTCCTGTATCAGAGGGCATGCAGAAATGTGAAATTCTTCTTGCCTTCGTTATGCCTGACTACCAGAGTGGCTGGGATGCTGAAAACGACCCTTCAAACAAGGAAATTCTCGGTGCAAAGGGCACAACAGATGAAGCCGGTACTGTAACAGGAATCGTTTCAAAGTACATTCCTGTTTACGTAAACGGCAAGCTTTACTTTGGTGAGGAACCTGACGGCAAATCAGCTTCCGGTTCTGATACTCCTGACAAGCCGGTAACAACGAAGCCGTCTGTTACAACAGCAAAGCCGCAGACAACAAAGCCGGCAGAAACTACTGAAAAACCGGTAACAACAAAGTCTGAAACCACTTCCAGACCGGTTTCGACAACATCCGTTATTCCCAATGTTACTGATTCTGATGTTACCGGCGGTAATTCTGATCCGGAAAAGATTCAGGAAATGACAGGTGATACAAACGGCGACGGAAAAGTCGATGTTACTGATCTCTCAACACTGGCAATTGCTCTGGCTGACAACAGGCAGCTTCAGGGTACGCTGAAACTTAACGCAGACGTTGATGGTGACGGAAAGGTTACACTTGGCGACCTTGCAAGAATCAGACAGTATCTCTCACATGTTATAGAACATTTCTGATTGTACAGTAAACAAAGGGTTATTTTCTCTAATACAAAATTCAAAAAAGCTTCTGCTTAAGGGTTTCCCCGGCAGAAGCTTTTTTTCAGTTACTGTATTCAGATGTAAGTCCGTAGTATTCTTCAAGGCACAAGCCGCTGTTATACACTTTTTCAGCAAGTTCCTTACCAAGATACCTGAGATGCCATGGTTCATACTTGTATCCGGTTATACTTTCCTTATCCTTTGGATATCTTATAATAAAACCATACTTATGACAGTTTGCTGCGACCCATTTGCCTTCTTCTGTATATGCAAAACTGTCAGTTATAGTATTGAGGTCAAACGCAAGTCCCGTATGATGTTCAGAGTGACCAGGACGTGCTGAAAATGTATCCGCAGCCTCCTTGCCGCTCTGTGAGACATAGTTATTATAAAGTCTGGTCTGAAGCTGATAGCTTCTGTAACCTGACTGAACCCACAGAGTCAGGCCTTCGCTCCATGCCGCCGAACTCATTTCACGGAAAGCGTCACACACCTCAGGAAGAAGATATTCTTCACTGCTTCCCGGTGCGAGAATAAGATTTTCCGGGACATAGTCGGAAGGAACAGGATAGCTTTTGTTTACAATAAGAACTCCGTCTGCGTATTTCAGCTCCACACTGATTTCAGAGGGAACTGAAGGAGGTACTGAAGGCGATGGCAAAGGTGAAGGTGTCTGTGATTTTACAGGCACTTCCGGCGAAGGTGATTCCTGTGCAGGAACAAATGACCCTTCTTTCTTTGGATCTTCCTTACCCGGCTCCTTATTATTTTCGGAATATCCGAAGTTTTCATCAGAAGGTGAAGGCAAAGGATCTGAGACTGAAACAGAATCTGTAAGCAAACTTACCTCCTTTTCATTTTCTGATGTAACCGGTATCATTTTAGTTTCATCATATTCAGGAGCAGTGCATATCTCAGTAGAGAAATACTCCTTCTGCGATTCTTCCGGAACCCACAGTGTCGAATCAGGACGTATTTCTATTGTTTCAGTTTCGCCGCAGCTGCAGAAACCTGATGCTGAAAATATCAATGCTGTCAGAAAAACAGTTACCTTTCTGTTCATTTACTGTTCACCTTTTATTCCAAGCAATATTTTCTGACGTGTAAGAAACTGTCTTAAACGTGCAAGATCCGAAAGATTTACATCACCATCATATTCAACATCTGCATCGTCAAGTACAGTTTTATCGGTTATTATACTGTCACCTATAAGATGAAGGTTAAGCTCTGTGAGATCACAGAGATCAACTTTTCCATCACGATTAATGTCCCCGGGATTCCTGTCCTCTTCGATCCAGACTGCATCAAATTCCATAAATGCACCGAGTTCCGCTATCTTTACAGTAACTTCAGCTCCCGGAAGATAATAATCATCACCGTTTTTCCAGCCATGAAGTTTATATCCCTCCCTGGTAAAAGTGCATTCGCTGATATTGACTACAGAGTCAAAATATTCTATCTGAGAATTCATAGTACCTTCTCCGCCGTTTGGATTAAACCGCATATTAACCTTGTTCGGTTTCCATACAGCAAGCATGGTGACATCTCTGTCAGGTACAAGGAATGTATCCCCCGGATCGTATTGCCTGTCCCCAACCGGATCATACCATCCCACAAGTCTGTATCCCAGCCGGGCAAGCCTTGTATTGTCGGAAAGATTCATCTTCAGTCCCGGATATTTATCAGTGATATAATGTGCAGGTCCCAGAACACCTTCCACATCACCTGCATAATAATCAAATACAATCGGTTCCCGCCAGTCAACAGCAATATATGTGTCCTGTGCCGGCATTTTTATAGTTGAAGCCGGATTAACGTGTTCACCGTTTACCAGCCAGCCGTTAAACATGGCATTTCCGTTATGCATAGGAAGATTCGGAAGATAGATGTCACTTCCCGGTGATACTGTTCCGTCCCTGTATGGTGAGGTATACCCGTAATCCTCAAGTTTTTCATAGGTGAGCATATACACTCTGTTCCACACTGGTCTGAGAACAATGTCTTTTTCAGGCATAATAATCTCTTCACCGCGCTCATATTCATTTTCTCCGTCAGTCCATCCGGCGTGTGAATATCCGTCCCTTCTCAGCGCCCATGGTGAAAGCTTTACTTTTTCACCGGCAGGTACAGGTTCTGTTTTATCAATGCGGCCATTTCCGCCTCCGTTCTGATAAGTTATACTGTAAAGTTCAGGCTGAACATCACTTTCAGCAGGAGATGAAATATCTGATGAATCTGCTGCAGCTGCAGACATCGAAACTGTACCAAACAATACAGAGGCTGAACAGATTAAAGCTAATATTTTTTTATTTTTCATGCAGGAGTAAACCTCTTTCTGTAAACTTATAACGGAAACTGGCTTTTGCCTTCTATCTTTTCATCAAGCACAAGAGGGATATCATGGTCAACTATAACCTGACCATATATATCTGTTGCTCTGAACGTAAAAGGTCCCGGCCCCATTTCCATACTTTCAAAATAATTATACGGTCTTCTTTTGATTTCAACAAATTCACCGTCACTGTTTAAATATTCAAGTTTTGCTACAGGATATCTGTGATTAAGCAGCTGAACACCGCACCAGTACTCAGAACTGCCCTCCTTGAATCTGTAACTTACAGGAACCTTGTCTGCAATATCAAGAGGAACTATTTTCCAGCTAACAGGAACTCTGCCTTTTTCAACAGGTGCAATAAGAGGAAAGGCATCGACATAAAGGTCAAGGTCACCTTTTTTTCCCTCCGGCAGAAGGTCGGTAACAAGCATATTAATAGTTCCGAGCTCCCCTGTTACCTCAAGATATGCTCCGGCAAGTCTTGCATCATCATAGTCGGCAAGATTCATAGCCACAATCCAGTAATCAGTGGACACAGGATCAAGCATTGCACATCCGCCTACATATCCGCCTCCGTAAAACGTTCCTTCTCCGGTATGCACAGTTCCCTTTGGCTCAAGAATGCAGGATTCGTCTATGGGATATTCTGAAGCCGGCTTGTCAGGTCTTTCTTCTGTGACACTGAGAATTATGTTTCTTAAACATACAAGATCTGCAACGGTAAGTACACCGTCACCGTTTATATCTGCTGAATCCGAATAAGCATCCGCGCCGGATTCGGAAAGAAATATATTTTTCAGATGAATATAATCCATGACATTTGTGCTGCCGTCTCCGTTCAGGTCACCGGATGCAGAAGCTGATACTGTATATATAAATGACGATGAAACCAGAGCTGCAGAAACCATGTATTTTAATATTTTACCTGTTTTCATCTTTATCAGTCCTTAAAACAATTTTAAGATACAAAAATAAAACAGCAGATCCACATATATTTATTTTAATGTATGCAGGTTCTGCTGTTATCATTTTCAGTAATTAAAGCTTGTCAATAATTTTTGACAGATACTGTCTTAACTTTGCAAGGTCAGTAAGCTTAACACTGCCGTCTCCGTCTGTATCAGCTGCTCTAAGCGAATCATCGGTCAGTTTTTTGTCACCAACAAGGTAAAGTGACATGTATGAAAGATCTGTTACGTCGACCTTGCCGTCACAGTTTACGTCGCCAACGATTACCTCTGCCGGAGTATCTGTAACTGTTGCAGCCGGTTTTGTAGTTGTCGGATTGTCTGTAGTAACAGAAGGCTTTGTTGTTTCTGCCGGTTTTGTTGTTACAGCCGGTTTTGTTGTAACAACCGGTTCTGAAATCTCAGGAACTGAACCGTCAGGCTCGGTTCCGCCAACAAGAACACCGTCAGCATATACACAGATGTGATCTGAAGGTTCTTCATTTCCGTTGCCGAAGAAGGCATCATCTTCCTTATATATCTTAAGTCCTTCATAACTCCAGTCGTTAGTCGGATCCCACTTGTCTCCGTAGTAAAGGCCAACGAGGAACTGATATTTTTTACCTGAATTTGCAATATAATAACCATCCCATGCAATGTCAACGTAATATGTATCAGGTACCTTGTCATACTTGAACGGACCGGTGAGAACGCCGTCAGCATCTTCAACTTCAGCTGAAGACTGGTCGTAGAGTTCCTTAACTGTATTAACTGCATCTATTCCTCCTGCAAGCTCACTGGCATTGAAGAAATAGCGTACCGAAACCTTGTCCGATGGCTTGTTTGAACCTGTGCAAACCTTGAATGAAACCTTTGTTACACCTGCTCCGTCAGCATTGATATCATCAATACCGCATGCTTCCACCCAGTATCCGTTAGCAGCAGGATCATCTCCGTCAGCTCCGCCTCTCTTCTCATCTTCAGGAGGAAAATCAGGTGTTACCGCCATATCAGGTGTTCCGAAGAATTCATAAAGACCTGCACATGCTCCTACAAATGCCGCATTGTAGTCGATAGTAACTTCATTTCCAATCCAGTCTGCCGTTATATCTGTATGCTTGTCATTTCCGTCCGGACCTCCGGCAAGAGCTCCCCAGAGAATATGTCTGTGCTCACGCGGGTCTTCAGCTTCAAGAAGTCCTGATGCCGCTCTGTGATGCGGGTACTTTACAGAGTCATCGTTGTATCCGACGATATAGCATCTGTTCATCGGATTGTCGCCCATGATGTACTGCATCTGCCCTTCTGCCCACTTGCTGTTTTCGCCCGGCTTTCCGTCATTGTGGTACTTGTCTATAAGCATAGCAATGAGCTGCATAGCTGTATTGTATCGTGCAGAACCCCATACCTGAAGGAATGCATATCCGCCTGCTGTTTCAAGGCCCTTGTATATCGGCATACACTTTTCAACTTCATCCCAGAAATCGTCAAATACATACTCGTTCTTGCCCTGTGCTTTTCTTACCTTGTTTACAAGGTCTATCTCAGGGTGTTCCTGGTTGATTACAGCCCATCTGAGTGCCGCACCGCTCCATACGTCATTCCAGCAGTATGCCCAGCCTGACGGCGCATAATAGTCAAAGTATGGTGCTGCCGATTCAAGATATGTCTGGTCTCCTGTACATTCATAAAGCCATGCTGCTGCCCAGCAGTAATCGTCTTCCCACTTGTTTGACTTGTAGTACTGCTTAGGACCGTCAGCATTGTCCGAAAGTTCAAGCTCATTTTCATTTGCAAAGTTCCAGAGTGCCTTTGCATAGTCAAGGGACTTTTCCGCATAGTCAGGATCTGTATCCTTAAAGTTAAGGTAGTTTATAGCAAGTGAAGCTGCTGCTGAAACCACATAGTCTGTCTGTGGCTTTTCTGCAGTGAGGAAAAATGCAGGTCTCGCCATTGAGTCAACTTCAGGTGACTGCCAGTAAGCATGGTCAATATCACCGTCGCCTACCTGGTAGCAGTGTGCCACAACCTTTCCGTTTTCATCAAGGAAGGTACATTTCATCAGATAATCATTGAAATAACGTATAAGCTCCTCAATATGGTCGTCCTGTCCTGTTTTTTTGTATGAATCACGGAATTCATAATATCCCCATCCGAGTGTTGCTGCTGAATAGTTTTCAGGCATACCAAACTCAACATGGTCACCGGCATCATGGAATCCGCCCGCAACATCCACAAATCCGTCTCCGTCCGGATCAAGATAATCTTTGTATTTTGTTATGAGGTCTTCTGAAAGATTTATACCGTTGTTTTTTTCATCTATCGGATGAAGCGGAACTTTTGCATCATATGTATGACAGTTTCCTCTCCATGAAAGTCTGTTATGCTCCTCAACCTCTGTTCCGCACATATTTGCATCATAAAAATACATTGAGTACTGAAGAGCTCGTGCATAGTCGTACTTAAGACCCGAATCCGTTACTACTTCGCTTATTGGTGCTGCCTTCTGTTCTGTCTTGCTGTCAGCAGCTGCTGTCACGAGACTTGTTGCCGTACATGAAGCAAGAAGAACTGCACTTACCGCAATGGCTTTTGCTCTGTTGATTTTAGTTTTCTTTTCCATTTTTTCGTTCCTTTCTGATTTTCAAAGATATTATGTATCCCCGTCAGGAGCCCGATTACTTTTATTTTAACATATTTGCAGACAAATGTAAATCAATATTAGATATATATTTTGTATATTAGTTTAGATGTAATATACAAAATTGTAAAAATAATTAAAAATCAGATCCGCATTCGCTAAAAATGCGGATCTTAACATCAGAACTTGTCTATTAATCTGGAAAGATACTGTCTTATTCTTGCCAGGTCTGCAAGAGTGACCTTACCGTCACCGTCCACATCTGCCATCTTCTTTCCCTGTTCAGAGATTCCCTTTTTATCAATCAGATATATGGCTGTACATGAAAGGTCGGTAACATCTACTTTTCCGTCGCAGTTTACGTCACCGGTAATCTCAGAAACATTACCCGCACCGGTTGTAACCGGCTTTGTTGTTTCTGCAGGTTTTTCAGTTACTGACGGAACGGTTGTTTCTGACGGTTTAGCACTGTCAGGGGTTGTTCCGTCCGGCTCAGTTCCTCCCACAAGTACGCCATCATCATAAACACATATGTATTCTGATTTTTCAGGTGTTCCTTTGAAAGCATCATCAAACTGAACAAGATCCTGATGACTCCAGTCATCTGAAGGATCCCATGAATTTCCCCATGCATATGTTCCAAGAACAAACTGGTATTTTTTATTTGAATTTGCGATAGCATAGTCATCCCATGCCACTTCAACATAGTAAATATTATCTTTGTATTTCACAGGTCCGGTAAGTGTCGCCGGATGATCCGCTTCTATCTCGGCCTGATCATAGAGTTTTCTGAGTGTAAGTTCCTTTTCTCCTATTGATGACATACCACTCGCATCAAAGAAATATCTTACAGAAATACTTTTTGACGGCTTTGCAGCTGTTGAACGAACATAAAGTGTTATTTCACTTGCCTTAGGACCATCATCCTGCACAACATCCACACTGAATGCATCAACCCAGTACCTGCTTGTCGGAGTTACAAGTGAAGGATCTTCCGTTTCATCTTCAGGGTCCTCCGGATCAGGCGGAAAATCAGGTGTAACCTCCATTGATGAATCACCGAAGAAATGATACTGACCTGCACATGCCCCTACAAATGCTGCATTATAGTCAATAGTTACTTCGTTGTAAATATAGTCAGCTGTTACATCTATATGGTTATCGTCAAGGTCCGGTCCTCCCACAAGAGCACCGTACAGTACAAATCTCTGTTCATCGGTATCCTCACACTTTGAAAGCCCTGATGATGCTCTGTGATGAGGGAATCTGGCTGAGGTTTCATTGTATCCCACAACATAGCATCTGTTAAGAGGATTTTCGCCAAGCAGGTAATCCATCTGCGACTTTGCCCATTCTCCGTACTCTGATGCTTTATCGCCATGATACTTGTCATAGATAAGTGCAAGAAGCTGAGCTGAAGTATTGTATCTTGCAGAACCCCACTGACTGAGGAACGAATATCCTGCCGGGCTTACCTTAGGTGTATTTCCTGTCATCCAGTTGTCAACAAGCTTTGCAATCTGACTCCACCAGTCTATCTCTTCATAAACAGTCTTGTTCTGAAGCTGCTTGTATTTTTCAACCCATTCGGTACTTTCAAGACCGACACTGTTTGTTATTTTCTTTCCGTACATATCATCAGCCTGTGCAAGCATCGTAAGAACTGCCGCCCAGGTATCATTCCAGCAGTATGTCCAGCATGAAGGAGCATAGTAGTCCACCATCTCAAGAACAATATCGAGGTATTTTTCCTCCTGAGTTGCAAGATAGAGACTGATAGCAGCATAACAATAGTCATCTTCCCATTTTGTAGAAGTATAGTACCCCTTCGGGCCGTCCTTGTTTACTGCCTTTTCATCTGCCCTCTCCGCAAATTCAAAAAGTGCCTTTGCGTAGTCAAGGCTTTTTTCTGCATACTCAGGATCACTTTCGCGGAAGTTAAGATAATTCATTGTAAGTGAGGCAGAAGTAATGGAAAGACAGTCTGTTGAAACAAGTTCGTCTGTGGCAAACCAGCCGCGTCTGAACATCTCATCAACCTCAGGTGCATTCCAGTACTGATGGTCAATATCACCGTCACCAACCTGATAGCAGAATGCAATCGCTTTGCCATCTTCGTCAAGCCATGTGCATTTCATAAAATAATCGTTAAAGTATCTGAGTATGGTTTCAGCATGGGCATCCTGACCGGTAGCTTCATATGCGTCTCTGAATTCGTAATAGCCCCAGCCCAGTGCAGCACCGGAATAGCCTTCAGGCATACCGAACTTTACATGGTCTCCGGCATCATGGAATCCGCCTGAAACATCAATAAATCCGTCTCCGTCCGGATCAAGAATATCCTTGTTCTCCGCAATAAATTCCGCAGAGAAATTTGTGTTTTCCGGGTCAAGTGGAAGCTTTGCATCATATGTATGGCAGTCATCTCTCCATATATATTCAGACTTCTCGCCAACTTCCGTTCCGCACATATTGGCATCGTAGAAATACATCGAGTACTGCAGTGCTTTCGCATAGTTTTTTTCTGCTTCAGCAGCTTTTACCGTTTCCTGAGTTTCACTGCCGCATGGCATAAAATACGAAGCCGTTGACGCAAGAATAACCGCACTTAACGAAAGAGCTGCAATTTTTTTACTGTTCATTGGATCATTCCTTTCTGAGAATACGACGTAAGTTCATATTTATTCTAACATATTTATCTGAAAAAGTAAATGTGCATAACACAAAAAACAGTATGAATAGCGGAATTTCGTCATTCATACTGTTTTTTTAATTATTTCATGAGTTCCATAAGTTCTTCATAATAGAGTTTCATGCCATTTTCCAGCACAGTTTTTCTGATTAAAGTTCCTGTGTAAATACCGTTTTCAACTATATAGAGAAGACTTTCATCATCACTCTTCGGAATGAATTCGAGTTTGTAGTCATCGCCTTCCTTAAGTCTGTAAACGACCTTAACAGCTGCATCTCCTGTAACTCCCTTTGAAAGATTCTCATCGGATACATAGTCAAAGGAAACACCTGTGACGGAATTTATAAGGTTATTGAATGCTTCAAGAATTTTTTCGTTTTCACGGTCAACTGATTTACCGTTTACTGAATATGAAGAAGTTTTTCCTGTCTCAACAGTATAGTTATAATCGATATCCACCTTTGTTCCGAAAATATCAAGTTCAAACTTCTTTATGTTGTCAAATGCCTCATCATGAATCCTCTTGAAAAGGATATCCTCAAGCTTTGAATCAATAAATCCAAGAGAAGCTGTTTCAAAAATATAAATCTGGTCAATAGCCCTGTTGTATGCATATATATATTGTCCGGCTTCATCATAGTAATTTCCGAAAATAATCTTAGCTTCCTTTTCATCTGTTTTAATTTCAAGCTGATGACTCGGATGGTCAAATCCGAACTTTGAAAGATCAGTAAGTTCTTCGTCAATAAATGTTACACACTCAGCACGGATGATAAGTGAAGTGATATTTGTTACGCTTGCTGCATTTACAACACCTCTCTTGAAAGGCGCAATCACTTCCCAGCCGTTTTCGTTTTTACTGATGTCATATACTATTGTACCATTGTTAATATACTTTAGATATGTTATATCTGATGTGCCTGAAGTATCGAAAAGCAGTTTGTCCTTAAGATCCGATACTTCAGCACTTAGCTTCTGAACATCTTCCTCCGATACTATATATATGGCATCTTTTCCTTCAGCACGCAGATAATAAGATGAGTCTCCCGGAACCTTTGAGCCGATGTATGCTGTATATCCTGTATCATCGTTAAGCCTGAAGCTTATCTTCATCGGGGCATCAAGACCATATTCTGAAAGATCTTCCGGAACCTCTTCAGTCAGCACTTTTGAGGCAGTAAGTGTACTCATTGTTGTTGCTATCTCAACAAATCTGTCAGGTGACAGAGGAAATTTTTGGCCCTGTGTTATTTCCCAGCCGTTATCAGTAAGACGAAATGAAAAATCACCTGTGCTGTTTGTTACGTCCATATCTGTAATATCAAGAGGATCAAAACTGAATATTATTTTTTTCTGTTCCTCTTCATACGCCTTTTTAGTCTGATTGTTTTTATAAACGACTACTCCGATATAGGCACCTATTGCTATAACCGCAACAGCAACAAGCCCAATCAGCAGTTTCATATACCGCTTTATCATGCGTTATGCCTCCTTGCCCAGACCAGTACACCTGAACCCGCAATAAGAACCGGAAATGCTATCATAATAACAAGAATTATATTACCTGTCTTTTTATCCGGGATAGTAATATAGTCAGTCGCCTGAACTCTTGTCGGAAAATGAACATTGGAATTAACCTTGTCCATCCAGCTGATTGTAGAAAGAAACATATACGGTGCAAGTGATGCTGTACCTGTTGTCTGCATTATTTCAGCTATGGACTCGTCTTCAATAAACTTACTTGAGCCGGCTACAAAAAGCTTACTTCCGTTTCTTGAGGAATCCTCTGCATTGGCTGCAAGATAAAGAGTACCGTTTACTGTCGGTGCATCAGTTCTCACACCACCGTATGCATCACTGATTGCAGAGTCAAATGTTGAAACAAGAACTTCCTGTGTAACAGGATCCTCCTTGTCGCTTTCATCATCTGCAAGGCTGTAAAAACTTCTTGAATCAGGCATATAGATTGACTGACCAGACTGTGCATCAATAATCGCCTCGTTAAACTCAGTGTCAACGAATTCGCACATTATCGCATATTTGTCGTCACCGGCATATCTTTCCTGTTTGGTTTCATAGATTCTGTTGTAGTCCATTGCAATTTCATAGGTTGCAAGAATTTCCTCGATATTTCTGAAAGCAGTCTTTTCAGCCTGAGGAGCAAGCAGCATGGTAAGGTTTCCGCCTGCTCTGGTGTAGTCAAGAATAATATCCTTTTCCTCATCAGTAATATCCTTTGCAGGTGCTGCAAAGACAACTGTCGTTGCATCTTCCGGAATTGTTCCCTCAAGGTCTATATTTATATTTTTCACTTCATAGTTCTGCGCCTTAAGTATACCTGTAAGGCTCGCACATGCATCTGTACTGATCTCTCCATGTCCTTCCGCAAAGTAAACCGTAGGTGTTATACCGCTTTCAAGATAGCTTATAGCACCAAGGATTGAGTTTTCTCCGTAGAACTCAACGCTTCCTGTTTCTGCATTTGTAGTGAAGAGTGTTTTAAGGGAAATGTCCCTTTTCTGGTCTCCGCACTCAAGAAGAAGGTCACCGGCACTGAGATTCATAAGTCCCTCAGGATCTTTTTCCGAAATGAATCCCGGATTTTTTTCGATATCCACTTCTTTGAGGCTGATCTTATCAAACTCCTCCATCTGACGAAGTGTACTTACGTACATATCGGCCATCATATACTCAGCCTCACCCGGCTGTGAATCATCATAAAGACGGTCAAGTTCATAGAGAACAGTAATATCAACCGGCTTTTCAAGTGACTCAAGAGTTTCAACTGCTGATTCACTGAGTGAATAAGCGCTGAATGGTGTAACGTCTACATTTACATCAATTTTTGAAAAGATCATATTGACCGGAACAGCAGCAGCAAGAACCGCGGCAGCAGCAATCCAGGCAAATGAATTTATCTTTAAACCTTTTTTCATGACTTACCCCCTGCTCCAGCGTCTTTTCTCAACTGAAATCATAGTCCAGCTAAGAAATACAACTATGAATGTTATGTAGAATACAACGTCTGAAAGTCTGAACACACCTGTTGCAAAGCCTTCAAATCTTGCCTTTGGTGATACAGCTGAAATAAGAGAAGACCAGACCGGCTTGTTTCTCATCCACTCGATCTCATTGAACTTGTCCATAAACCAGAGAATAAGCATTGCTGCTTCACCGAATATCGCAGCTATAATCTGATTTTCAGTAAATGAGGAAACCAGCATACCAACCGCAACGCATCCCATACCCCAGAGGAAAAATCCGAGATATCCGCATATCAGTCCGCCCCATCTTACTTCACCGTAAACAGCTGTAATAGCCGGATAGATAAATGTGAGTGCCATAATCATAGCAAATACAACACCTATAGCAAAGAACTTGCCCATAACTATCTTGAATACATTGAGCGGAGTGGACATAAGCAGTACTTCCGTATTCATTCTTCTTTCCTCGGCAAAGCTTTTCATTGTAAGCATAGGTACAAGAAAAATAAAGTAGAAGAACTGATTATAGAATATCGCAGCAAATGAAAACTGAAGATTCAGCTTTGTAAGCGATGTAATCCACTGAATAAAGCTGAGCGAATAAATAAGAACAAACAATGCACTTATTACATAGGCCAGCGGAGAATAGAAGTACGACTGCACTTCCTTTTTAAATAGTGAAAACATAAATAAAAAATCCTTTCCGTATATTATTTTTCTTCGCTGTTTTCTGATGCTGCAAGTCCGGAATAAGATTTTCCCCTTGTAAAACTTGCAAATACATCTTCGAGGGACATTGAAACCTTTTTGATTTCGGCGATGGAAAGATTGTTTTCCATCATTTTTGTGAGAATAAGCTTTCTTACATCTTCACTCTCAAGTTCAACCTTGAACTCACTGGTATTTTCATCAAGGAAGTTTATCTCCATGATATTTTTTATTCCCTTTATCTCTCTGAGAGTATTTTCAGCCTGGGAACATACGCCCTCAACACGGATAATATATACAATGTCGTCTGCAGAAGCACCGATAAGTCTGTCCTTGGTATCAACAGCCTTTATCTCACCTTTGTCTATAATTACAATCCGGTCACACACAGCACTTACTTCCTGAAGTATATGGGAACTGAATATTATGGTATGATCCTTTCTCAGCATATTAATAAGGTTTCTTACCTCCATAGTCTGGTTAGGGTCAAGACCAACTGTGGGTTCATCAAGAATAAGAACCTGCGGATCGCCGATAAGAGCCTGCGCAAAACCGACACGCTGTCTGTAACCTTTTGAAAGATTTCTGATTACCCTGTTTTTCATATCAGTAATCTTAAGTCTTGAAAGTGCTCTTGCTACCTGATGTTCACGTTCCTTCTTCGGTACTTCCTTAATACCGGCAACAAACCTCAGATATTCAATGACCTTCATATCAAGATAGAGCGGCGGAAGTTCCGGAAGATAGCCAATCTTCTTTTTTACTTCCTTAGGGTTATCGTTCATGCTCATGCCGTCAATAAGGATTTCGCCCGAGGTAGGTGGAAGATAGCCAACTATCATGTTCATGGTCGTTGACTTTCCGGCACCGTTAGGTCCGAGAAATCCAAGTATCTCATTTTTGTTTGCAGTGAAACTTATATCGTTCACAGCTGTAATCTGACCGTATTTTTTAGTCAGGTTTTTAATCTCGATCATGTTATATCATTCACGCCTTTCCTGTTGATACTGTCATTATCCATTAATTATCCGGAATAAAACGGACTGAAAAAATATTCCCGTAAGTCCGCAGTACAATTAAACATTATACAACATAAATGTGTATAATATGTGTACAAAACAGGTTTCGCAAATAATTTTTTTTATAGGATTCGCACTAACCAGGAGGGTTATTCAATGCTTTAAAACATTACCATGCAGAGTTCCGGCCAGTTCATATC
>CAMCOJ010000010.1 GCA_945876405.1 uncultured Ruminococcus sp. | reverse complement strand
GATAGATACAAATGAAGGGTTAATGGAAATTATATTTATAAGACTTATATATAGCAAATGAAAAATAATTGTAGATACATACAAAAAAAGTGACGCTGTTAATAAAATAATAAAAGTTGAAAAAATACTGAAAATATGATATCATTATAACGTATCACTTTGAAAAAAAATCATCTGAAAGGAAGAGATTGTCTATGAATTATTTCTTGAATGCAGGGTGCTGGGAATCAGTATTTGCCGTACCGGGAGCTGTAGTTGACAATTATATTAAACTCGCCTCCGGAAGTGCTGTCAAGGTGCTGCTGTATATACTCAGAAACAACGGCAGGGACGTAAGCCGCACAGAGATCTCTTCCGCACTTAATATAAACGAAGATGATGTAAATGATGCTTTTAACTTCTGGGAAGAAGTCGGTATAATAAGCAAAAACCAGAATATTTCAGGAAAAGCCAGGACTCAGGACAGACCTTTGGAAACCAGAAAACAGGAAAGTACTCATACTCCGGCAGAAAGTAAAAATGCACAGCCTCAGACTGAAACACCTAAACCGACAGCTCCGAAACCGCAGATTCAGAATTCAAGCGCATCATTCCAGATTACGCCGAAGGAAGCAGAGAGCTTAAGGCAGGGCTCCTCAGAAATAAAGGCTCTGTTTGATATGGCACAGCAGATACTAGGCAATGTAATAAACCACACCATGATACGTTCGCTTGTATGGCAGCATGAGTACCTCGGACTCAAGGCCGATGTCATACTTATGATTCTCTCCTACTGCGCCTCTGTCGGTAAAACCCATACAGCATATATAGAAGCAATTGCTGTAAGCTGGAGTCAGAACGATATCAACACACTTGACAAGGCCCAGGACGAAATAGAAAGACTGAAAAAGACAAATACATATACCTCAAAGCTCATGTCTGCATTCGGGCTCAAACGTCAGCCTACACCTAATCAGCAGAAGTTTTTCGACGAATGGCAGCTTAAGGGATACAGTGCAGACCTTATCACCTGTGCCTGCGAGCGAGCCGCTGACCTGGGGAAGACGCTTACTGTAAACTATATCAACGGCATTCTTGAAAACTGGCACAAAAAAGGCATTACAACGCGTGAACAGGCTGCCGCTGAAACCAAAAGCGGAAAATACACATCTTCCGGAATCAGAAAGGAACAGTCCTACGACATAGACGAGTTCGAGAACTTTGCTATAACATTCAGCAAAAATACAAAGAAGGATAATAAAATATGAGAACTGCAGCATTTAACAAAGCACTGGAAATAATAAACAACCGGCGTGTAAAGGCTAAGGCTGAAAACGACAGGCATTTCAGCGAGGTTGAAAGATCTGTCCCTGAAATAGCTGAAATAAACCGTCAGCTCTCCCGGACAAGCATCGAGATTCTCAAAGCAATAAGCAGCGGAAATAATGTACAGGGACAGATTAAAGCCATGGAGATAAAAAACCGTCAGGCACAGGATATGGTAACCAGTCTTCTCCTGTCAGCAGGATATCCGGCTGATTATCTGGAAACCAAATTTACCTGTCCAAAATGCAAAGATACCGGATTTTACGACGGAAAAAGATGTTCCTGTCTTGAAGAACTTGCCGGTAAGATTGCAGTTGCAGAGCTGAATGAAACCTCCCCGCTGAAATTATGCAGATTTGACACATTTGACCTCTCATATTTCAAGGGAGTACAGACAAACGAGGACGATGACTGCTATACAACGATGTCGAACAACTTCGAATACTGCAAACGCTATGCATCATCATTCAGCCTGAACTCTCCGAACATCTTCATTTCCGGAAAAACAGGACTTGGCAAAACTCACCTTTCCCTTGCCATTGCTGAACGACTCCTCGAACAGGGGTGGGATGTTCTCTATGACTCAACAAACAACTATCTTACAAGGATAGAAAGCGAATATTACGGAAAAAGCGAAGGCGATACACTTGATGTCCTTCTGAATGCCGACCTTCTGATACTCGACGACCTCGGCTCCGAATATGAAAAAACGTTCTACACAGCTACAATATACAATATAGTAAATACAAGGCTGAACAAGAGCCTTCCCACAATAATCAGCACAAATCTCACACCGGTTGAGATGGAAATGCGATACGATGCACGAATAGTTTCACGCCTGATGACAATGTACGACTATCTGAAATTCACAGGAAAAGATGTACGTGCGATAAAAGCCAGCAGAAATTCAAAAGAATCCATAAACATGTACAGATAAAACTGTTGACAACACCACACAGTTTATGTTACCATTAAAAAGTATGAAAACAAACAATACTTATGTATAAGATATACAGGAGGAAAATACAAATGACATTATTCGAAGAACTTCAGAGAAGAGGTCTTCTCGCACAGCTTACAAATGAAGAAGAAATCAGAGATCTCATTAATGCGGGCAAGGCAACTTTCTATATCGGATTTGACCCTACTGCAGATTCACTTCACGTAGGTCACTTTATGGCTCTCTGCCTTATGAAGAGGCTCCAGATGGCTGGAAACAAGCCAATCGTTCTCATCGGCGGCGGTACAGCTATGATCGGCGACCCTTCAGGCAAGACAGACATGAGAAAGATGATGACAAAGGAAACAATCAGTCACAACGTTGAATGCTTCAAAAAGCAGATGAGCAGATTTATAGACTTCTCCGAGGACAAGGCTATAATCGTAAACAATGCTGACTGGCTGCTCGACCTTAACTACGTTGATGTTCTCCGTGAAGTTGGTGCATGCTTCTCTGTAAACAAGATGCTCACTTTTGAATGCTACAAGCAGAGAATGGAAAGAGGTCTTACATTCCTCGAATTCAACTACATGATTATGCAGAGCTACGACTTCTACATGCTCTTCCAGAAATACGGCTGCAACATGCAGTTCGGCGGTGACGACCAGTGGGCAAATATGCTCGGTGGTACTGAACTTATCAGAAAGAAACTCGGAAAGGACGCACACGCAATGACAATTACCCTCCTTCTTAACTCAGAAGGAAAGAAGATGGGTAAAACAGAAAAGGGCGCTGTATGGCTTGACCCGGCAAAAACATCACCATATGACTTCTACCAGTACTGGAGAAATGTATCCGATGCCGATGTAATCAAATGCCTCAAGATGCTCACATTTGTTCCAGTTGAACAGATTGAAGAGATGGAAAAGAACATGGAAGGTGCTCAGTTCAATGAAGCCAAGTCACTTCTCGCATACGAACTCACAAAGCTTGTTCACGGCGAAGAAGAGGCTGCAAAGGCTGACGCTGCTGCAAAGGCAATTTTCGCAGGCGGCGGAGACAGTGCTGACATGCCTTCAACAGCAGTTTCTGCTGAGGACGCTCCTGACGGACAGATTGGTATTCTCTCACTCCTCGTAAAATGCGGTCTCTGCAAGTCAAACAGCGAAGCAAGACAGCTTGTGACACAGAACGGCATTGCCGTTGACGGTGAAAAATTCACTGATCCAAAGGGCCTTGTAAATATTTCCGAGCCGGTTGTAATTAAAAAAGGAAAGAAGATTTTCCACAAAGCTATGTTAGGCTGATAAAAACAATTAAAACAGCCGTTCAGAATGAAAAATTCTGAACGGCTGTTTTTTATTTTCCGCATCTTCTGCGTACTTCTGATGTAAGTTCATTAAAATAGGAACCGGTGTCACAGAGTTTATATGCATCCATATACTCGTCCCAGGCTGCGTCAAAATCACTGCTCATAATTACTTTCGGCAGATATCTGTGCTTAACTGAGTCCATACTCTGTTTTGCACGTCCGTAATCTGTATCAGCTTTAAAAGTGTTTGTGTATGTCCACATAGGAAACCATGGCGGATTTTCAGAATCTGCATTAAGAAGCTCAGAAACGGTATTAACACCATATGCCTCAAGACATCTTTTCATCGGTCCACCAAGTGTACTAAGATACTCATCGGGCTGATTTTCAGGGCAGTATGCATTGATACCGTCAAGGTTCATGCCGCCGTAAAACGGAAATCCCTGATAACTGCAAAAATGTTCCTTCTGATAATCTGCACTGAAGCTTCTTGACCTTTGTGCGTCGTTCCGGTAGAATTTACCTGATTCATCTTTAATATAATCCTGTCCTTCAACTCCCCAGAAACGAAGAGTCATTATCTCAGGTGACAATAAATCATCGATAAATTTTAAAGCACTTTCCACATCTTCACAGTCAACTGATATACCGAGTCCCTGGGACATATCAAATGAATCGGCTGATTTGTAGTGCGGAACTATCTCTTCACTTATTACAAGATCAAGCGGTACATACTGAGAATCTGCCGGAAGCTCATCTTCAGCCGCCTCAAAGTTCCAGTGCTGATCGGCCATACCAAGTACCAGACCTGACTTTATCTTTTCATAATACTGATTAGATGTCATAAATGAAAACTCCGGATCTATTATCCCTTTCTGGTATTCTTCATTGAGTTTACTAAACCACTTCTGTGCAGTAGGAGTTGTATTGTAATCAAGTGCTGTAAGAGTGTCAGGATCAACTATGCAGCCTCCGTCATTCGGGTAACCGTCAAGAAACTGCGGCGGATTTTCCATGCAGAAAAAAAGATAGTCATCAGTAAGTATTTCGTACCCGATATATTTTTCGCCCTCTTCATTGACAGGATTTTCTTTTAAATAATCCTCTATCAGTTTAAAATACTGATTAAGTGTATTTATCTGAGGATATCCTGCCCACTCAAGCACTTTGACCTGAATCCAGAATGCTTCATCATTGTGCTCTGTGTCTGTGTTGTGCATGTAGTTATTGCTGTACACCGGAATATAGTGAATATATCCGTTTTCATCCTCGAGTTTTTTCCACTGATCGGCAGTAAAATAATTTTTAATATTTTCATACTCGTCCCAGTATTCGTTCAAGGGTATAAGTGCATCTGCATCAAGAAGTTTCTGCTGTCCGATACCTCCATAAATAAAGTCAGGATACCTTCTCGATATTATCATATCATCAATAGTATCATCAACAGACTTGTTTTCATTTTTCCAGATCTCATCACATCTGGCTCCGGTTTTTTTTGCAATTAACTCCTTTATATCATTGTTTTCATCAACCTCATCACCGCTTACGGCAAAGTAACCGGTAAACACTTTTATATCATTACTGCCTTTGTCAAAAATATTTGTACAGCTGCAAAGAATTGCAGAAAGCAAAACCGTTCCGGCAAGCACCGGAATTTTTTTATTTTTCATTATTTTTTCTCCCCGTTGTCCGTCCCCGTACTGCTTGCTATGATAAACTCAAAATCAATTTCATCTCTGGAATTAATGTTAAAAGTTATATCATCAAGATAGAATCTGCTGAGTCTGATATATGGATTAAATTCCTCCTCCGCTTCAAATGCAGGAAGACTCTTTGTGCTCTCCGGTTCAAAAATAGCCCTGAGTTTAAGTATATCAGCCGGACTGAAGGCTACACCTGATTTGTAATATCTTATACTGTAACAGCCTTCGTGTTCACGAACGTCAATTTCGATATCATTTCCTGTGCCTTCGTATCGTGCAACATGAAGAGCAATTGCTGAAAGTGAATAAGGAAGTATCTTTTTTTCTGAAGACGTCGTATCTGAAATAAGCGAGTACCTGAAAAGTTCACGTGTCTTAAGATCATCAAGAAGTACACTGACATTTCTGAGTTCCTCATCAAAAGAAACCATCCTGCTCACGTCTGAATCATTTTCCAGTCCGAATCTTATGCGTGTATCAAAATTGAGTGCAGTGATGATGACATCATTTGTCTTTTCCTTATACTCATTGATAAAGCGCCTGAGATTATTTTTTTCATCATTCAGCCTCGTTATATCAAATATAGTATTTTTTACATCATTGTAAAGTCGTCCTATCTCGTCCTCGCCAAAGTGTATTTTCTTCGTGATTTTCTTTTCAGTACATATATCACATACTTCCTTTGTCCTGTTCTTGAAATCAGTTATAATAGTAATTATTATCACAAGGCAGATTACAAAAAGCACCATAAGCGGAACAGCAAAAGGTATGCTGAATAATGAAATAATCTTTTTCTGGTTAGCATATACATAGTAATCAATATCACATGTATAATAATTTTTGGAAGACAATGTGTATTTGTCAAGCTCATCTGATGAAGGCAGAACAACGTCCCGGGTATTGCTGTAAAGCAGTGTATCTCCGCTTGAAACGTACACAGTACCGTCAAAGTACATGTCCATGTAGGAACTCTGGAGTACATCAGGATTAAAATCTAATTTTATTATTGAATCACCGGTCTGAACTTTCCGGTAGTTAAGTTTTCTTATAAGAGAAAGATTATTCTGGTCAGCGTTACAGTATATAATCATATCTCTGTTTAATGTGTTAAAGGTTCTGTACCATTCTTCATTCTCCACAGAATCAAGTCTGCTTATATTTCCGCCGTTTTTAACAGTGTCATTTGCTGTATAGATTACGAACTGTTTTATGGCACTTTCTTCATTAACCTCAGGAAATCCGCTCTGTGAAAATTCATAGAATCTGTCAAAGTAATCTGATGTATTCTGATATCTCCTGTTTAAAAATTCGTAAACTGATTCATTTGTATAAACTGTTTTTGAAACGGAAACCATTCTCTCGATGGCAGAATTAAGATATTCCTCAGCTGCAGAAGATATTATCCTCTCACTCTCTTTTTTATTTTCAGAAAGAATTGATGATACTATAACTGCTGCTCCGTAAAACATTATGGAAACAGCGACTATCAGAAGAGTAAATATTATAATTACCTTATTGTTAATCTTTATATTGGAAACAAAACCTATCCTTGTATGTTTTTTTCTTTTCTTTCTTGCCATAATAATCCCCCGCTGGTTATTTGTTATCTGTCCGGCATATTCAGCTGCTGTTTTATTTCATATTTTTTTCTGTACATATTTTCCTCTGCCTCTCCAAGAAGCTTTTCATATGAATAGTTTGATTTTTCATATGCATAACCATATGCCATTGAACACTTTATACTGTCAGTTTCAGCACTGAGAATAACAGGGCAATCGGAATCAAGTCTGTTAATAAGAGAGTAAATATCACGGTAACTGTGATTTGTCACAACAAGCAGAAATTCATCTCCGCCCATTCTGAAGCACATACTGTCATCAAAAGAAACTTCCTTTATATATTCGGCCGCTTTTTTGATAACATAATCTCCTCGTTCATGTCCAAGCGTGTCATTCATGAGTTTGAGATTATTTACATCAAAGTAAATTACGCATATAGAGGAACATGAACGAAATGAATCAACTTTATTTTCATAATGTCTTTTGTTATACGTCTTTGTCATTCCATCGTGAGTTGCATCAAATACAGCAGTTGAAAAGTTTGCCCTCGAATGGTTTATAACATTGATCATACTTATAAGAGACTGTCCGAGATGACCAATCTCATCACTTCTGCCGGTTTCAAATTTTTTCTTCAGTTCCTCTCCGCACTCATACTCTGAATCTGAACCCGTAAACTCAGCCGCTGCACTTGCAAATGTGGCAATAGGATTAAATACCATCTTTTTAAGAATAAGAACAATAATAAAACTTACAAGAGCAAGTATAAAAACAGAGATTACACCCACGGTAAAAATCATAACCGGAATATTGTCATTTCTCACATTTGTCTCTACAATAATATAGCCCACAGCATGATCATCGCTTGTCCTTACAGGACGATATGTATAGTTTATATCACCCTTTGTCCTGCTCCAGGATTCTCTCGCTTCAACAAGCTGATTTTTTACTGATGATGTATAATCATCATATGAAACCTTTGTTCCAATCTGCTTTCCATCAGTATCATATATGTAATATCCGACCGTACTTCCGTAACTTATCAGAGAAATGCGGTTTATATTACAGTCACCTGTATATTCAAGGAGATTTCTCATTACCTCCTGATATTCATTATCTGTCTTTCTTGTAGTTATATAATATCTGGATTTGTCCCCGTTAATCTCAACAGCTGCAAAACTTGCTGCAGCCTCACCTGAAATATACTCATCCCTGTGTATATTTTTAGAAACCGCTAAATAATATACGAATCCGATAACTACAAAAGTTATCAGCAATATTACAAAGAGAATTGCCATCATGCGCCCTTTGAATTTACTTTTCATCCAATCACCCCGAAATAATTTATACATGTTATATTATATCATTTTTCTGCTGTCTTTTCAACCAAATCGATATATTTTTATTTTGTATAATTCAGATTTTTATCCGAAGAAAAAACGTCCCCGAAAAATCCGGAGACGTTTTATGTTTTTATATAAGTTACATATTAAGCGGTGGAATCTGAGGATGATCAGGACCAAGTCCGTCCTTGTCATTCTTAACGACTTCAACCTTGTTATAAATATCCATACCTGTACCGGCAGGAATAAGTTTACCAATAATAACATTTTCCTTAAGGCCAAGGAGATAGTCACTCTTGCCTCTGATAGCTGCATCAGTAAGTGCCTTTGTTGTTTCCTGGAAGGAAGCTGCTGAAAGGAAACTTTCCGAACTTGAAGAAGCCTTTGTGATACCCTGAAGTACAGGAGCTGTTGTAACAAGTGATACACCAATTTCACCTGCATCAATTCTCTTCTGAAGTTCAGCGTTAATTGTGTCGATTTCCTTCTTGTCAACAAGTGAACCCGGAAGGAGATAACTGCTGCCGCTGTCTTCAACCTTAATCTTTCTGAGCATCTGTCTTACGATTACTTCAATGTGCTTATCGTTGATATCAACACCCTGGAGACGGTAAACCTTCTGTACTTCGTTAATGATGTAATTCTGTACATGTTCTGTTCCCTGAACTGCAAGGATGTCTGCAGGATAACAGTTACCTTCTGTGATCTTTGTACCCTTTTCTATAACTTCACCTTCACGCACTCTTACCTTAAGGTTCCATGGAATCATGTATGACTCCTGTTCGCCTGTCTCTTCGTCAGTAATGATTACGTTCTTGGTTGTCTTAACCTCTTCGATAGTTACGCGGCCACTGATTCTTGCAATAATTGCAGCATTCTTCGGACGACGGCTTTCGAAAAGTTCTTCAACTCGAGGAAGACCCTGTGTGATATCTTCTGCAGAAGCAATACCACCGGTATGGAATGTTCTCATTGTGAGCTGTGTACCAGGTTCACCGATAGACTGTGCGGCAATAACACCAACAGCCTCACCAACAGATACGATATTGCCGTTTGCAAGGTTAGCACCATAGCACTTTGCACATACGCCCTGCTTAGCTTTACAGTGAAGTACTGAACGAATCTTGATACGTTCAACACCCATGCCAACAATCTTATTGGCATCAGCTTCTGTCATAAGTTTTGTCTTCGGAACAACAACCTCACCTGTTTCAGGATCGCAGAAGTTTTCAACAAGATAACGACCTACAAGACGTTCTGACAGTGGTTCAATCATCTCACTGCCGTTTTTGATTTCGAATATCTCAAGACCTTCATCTGTCTGACAGTCATGTTCACGAATAATAACATCCTGGGATACATCAACAAGACGTCTTGTAAGATAACCGGAGTCAGCAGTTCTGAGAGCTGTATCGGCAAGACCCTTACGTGCACCTCGTGATGAAATGAAGTATTCGAGAATGTTAAGACCTTCACGGTAGTTAGCTCGAATAGGAATTTCGATTGTAGTACCTGATGTGTTGGCGATAAGTCCTCGCATACCTGCAAGCTGTCTTATCTGGTTGATACTACCACGAGCTCCTGAGTCAGCCATCATGAAGATAGGGTTATATTTACCGAGGTTAGCCTTAAGTGCTTCTGTTACATCATCAGTTGCCTTGTTCCAGATTTCGATAACCTTCTTGGATTTTTCTGATGATGAAATATAACCGTATTCATACTGTTCTGTAATTGTATCAATTTTTTCCTGAGCAGCTTCAAGAATATCCTTCTTCTGCGGAGGAATTGTAGCGTCACATACTGCAACCGTAATAGCTGCCCTTGTAGAGAACTTAAAGCCAAGTGCTTTAATCTTGTCAAGAACTTCTGATGTTGTAGTTGTACCGTGAATTCTGATACAGCGCTCAATAATATCTGAAAGCTGCTTCTTCTTTACAAGGAATGAGATTTCGAGGTCAAACTGCTTGTCAGAATCTGTTCTGTCAACGTAACCAAGGTTCTGAGGAATATTTTCATTGAATATGAGACGTCCTACTGTACAGTCGATAATCTTGGAAACTTTTCTTCCGCCGATATCCTTTGTAACCTTTACCTTAATAGGTGCGTGGAGTGAAACTGCATGTTCGTTATAAGCCATAAGAGCTTCGTTAACATCCCTGAATACCTTTCCTTCTCCGAGGTCGCCTTCCTTAAGCATTGTGAGATAGTATGAACCGAGTACCATATCCTGTGTAGGAACAGCAACCGGTCTTCCGTCTGAAGGCTTGAGGAGGTTGTTTGCGGCGAGCATGAGGAATCTTGCTTCTGCCTGGGCTTCAGCTGAAAGCGGGAGATGTACAGCCATCTGGTCACCGTCGAAGTCAGCGTTGTATGCAGTACAAACGAGCGGATGAAGCTTAAGTGCACGGCCTTCAACAAGTACAGGTTCAAATGCCTGAATACCGAGTCTGTGAAGTGTAGGAGCACGGTTAAGAAGAACCGGATGATCCTTGATTACATTTTCAAGAGCATCCCAGACTTCTGTCTTCGCTCTGTCAACAAGCTTTCTTGCACTCTTTATATTTGCGATAACCTTTGTATCAACAAGTCTCTTAAGTACAAACGGTTTGAAAAGTTCAAGAGCCATTTCCTTTGGAAGACCACACTGATACATCTTAAGTTCCGGTCCGACAACGATAACTGAACGTCCTGAGTAGTCAACACGCTTACCAAGGAGGTTCTGTCTGAAACGACCCTGCTTACCCTTGAGCATGTCTGAAAGTGACTTGAGGGCTCTGTTGTTAGGACCAGTAACCGGTCTTCCGTGTCTTCCGTTGTCTATAAGTGCATCAACAGCTTCCTGAAGCATACGCTTTTCATTTCTGATAATAATATCAGGAGCTTCGAGTGTAAGCATTCTCTTAAGTCTGTTGTTTCTGTTTATTACCCTTCTGTAAAGATCGTTAAGGTCTGATGTAGCGTATCTGCCGCCGTCAAGCATAACCATCGGTCTGATATCCGGAGGAATTACAGGTACAACATCAAGTACCATCCATTCAGGCTTGTTTCCTGAAAGTCTGAATGCTTCGATGATTTCAAGTCTCTTGAGAAGTTTAATCTTCTTCTGACCTGAAGGAAGATCCTTAAGTTCATTCTTAAGTTCATTGGAAAGCCATACAAGTGAATTTATCCAGTTGTCCTTGTTGGCAATCTCATCATATTCACCGTTTGCATTTGCTTCAGCGATATTCTGATTGAAAAGTTCTTCAATATATGCAGAACCTGTCTTTACTTTTATGCGCTTCGGACTTCTGATCTCTTCCTGTTCCCTGTTGTAACGCATAACTTTCTGTAAAAATACAGATCTCTTTACAACCTGACCTTCTTCATAGTCAGGATTTTCACCGTTATCTGTAATGATATAGATTCGCTTGCTGAGGTAATCTATAATGTCTTTTTCACTCAGGCCTGTAATCTTAGCAAACTGATCAATATGCTGAACAATATATTCGTCGTATCTCTGAGGATCGTATTCTTCAAGGAGTTCCTTGATAGCTTCAGCACCCATATCAGCATAGAAATCATCACCGTACTTTTCAAGTGCGTCAAGATATTCCTTCTCTGAAAGAAGCTGCTTTTTAGTAAGTTCTGTTGCATTGCCCGGGTCAACAACGATATACTTTGTAAAATAAAGTATTTCCTCAAGACGCTTCTGTGAAATCTCAAGCACCTGACCGATTCTTGAAGGTGTTCCTTTAAAATACCAAATATGTGATACAGGAGCTGCGAGTTCAATATGACCCATTCGTTCACGTCTTACCTTAGCTCTTGTTACTTCAACTCCGCAACGGTCGCAAACCTTACCCTTGAATCTTATCTTCTTGAACTTACCACAGTGACATTCCCAGTCCTTTGTAGGTCCGAAAATTCTTTCGCAGAAAAGACCGTCACGTTCAGGTTTCTGAGTTCTGTAGTTAATTGTTTCAGGACGTTCTACAGCACCAAATGACCATGCACGAATCTGTTCAGGTGAAGCAAGCCCTATTTTAATTGATTTGAATTCGTTAAATTCCAAAGCTCTATCCTCCTATATTGAGGCAAGGCCCAGACAGGAAAGACCTCCTGTCCGGTACTTAACTCTTAAACTCTAATCAAATTATAGTATTTATTAAAAATCTTCATTATCATCCATAGATGAAAGACTGTCATAACTGAAATCTTCTTCGCTGTCAGCAAAATCATCATCAATGTCCTCATCCGAACCTTCAACACTTAATCCGGACTCATCGCCTTCTTCTGAATCATAGTAATCATCAGTTACAGGCATCACTGCGCTGTCATCTGAAGCTGCCGCCGGCTGAGGAATAATATCGTCATCATCAAATGTCTGCTTAAGATCTATTTCATTCTGCTCAGCATCAAGAACTCTGACATCAAGACAAAGAGACTGAAGTTCCTTGATAAGTACCTTGAATGCTTCAGGGAAACTTGGCTTAGGAACGTTCTGTCCTTTAACGATCGCTTCATATGTGTTTACACGTCCTACAGTATCGTCAGACTTAACTGTGAGGATTTCCTGAAGTGTATAAGCTGCACCATATGCTTCAAGAGCCCAAACTTCCATTTCACCGAAACGCTGACCACCGAACTGTGCCTTACCGCCGAGAGGCTGCTGTGTAACAAGTGAATAAGGACCAACTGAACGGGCATGAATCTTATCGTCAACAAGGTGATGGAGCTTGAGGTAATACATATAACCTACTGTTACTCTGTTGTCAAACGGTTCACCTGTACGTCCGTCATAAAGTGTAAATTTACCGTCCTCGTTGAATTCAACACCGTTGAAGAGCATATCAGGATCATCAATGCTCCTTATCTTCTTGTCTGCTTCATTGAAACATGCACGAATATCCTCTTCGTGTGCACCGTCAAATACAGGAGTCATAATCTTCCAGCCAAGTGCCTTGGCAGCGATACCAAGATGTACTTCAAGAACCTGACCGATGTTCATTCGTGAAGGAACGCCGAGAGGGTTAAGTACGATATCAAGCGGTGTACCATCCGGAAGGAACGGCATATCTTCCTGAGGAAGAATACGTGAAACGACACCCTTGTTTCCATGACGTCCGGCCATCTTGTCTCCGACAGAGATTTTTCTCTTCTGAGCAATGTAGCAGCGAACGAGCATGTTTACTCCAGGACTTAATTCGTCGCAGTTTTCTCTTGTGAATATCTTAACGTCAACAATTACACCTGCTTCACCGTGAGGTACCTTAAGCGAATTGTCACGAACTTCTCTTGCCTTTTCTCCGAAGATAGCTCTGAGAAGACGTTCTTCAGCTGTAAGTTCTGTTTCACCCTTAGGTGTTACCTTACCAACAAGAATATCACCTGCATGAACTTCAGCACCGATGCGGATAATACCATTTTCATCGAGATCCTTAAGCGCATCGTCACCAACGTTAGGAATATCTCTTGTGATTTCCTCCGGACCGAGCTTTGTATCTCTTGCTTCTATTTCGTATTCTTCTATATGAATTGATGTGTACATATCTTCACGAACAAGTCTTTCGTTAAGAAGTACAGCATCTTCGTAGTTATAGCCTTCCCATGTCATGAATCCGATGAGGGCATTTTTACCAAGCGAAATTTCACCATTGCATGTTGCAGGACCGTCTGCAAGAACCTGACCCTTTGTAACCTTTTCACCTGTACTTACAATAGGTCTCTGGTTTATACATGTACCCTGGTTTGAACGCTTGAACTTTGTAAGCTTGTACTTGTGTTCAATAAGGTTTGTATCCTTAACAACAACTTCATCGGCACAGACTGAAACAACTTCACCGTCACAGTCAGCAACTATGCAGACACCGGAGTCAACAGCTGCTTTGTATTCCATACCTGTACCAACAATCGGATTCTCAGTCTTGAGAAGCGGAACTGCCTGACGCTGCATGTTTGAACCCATGAGTGCACGGTTCGCATCATCGTTTTCAAGGAACGGAATCATAGCTGTAGCAACAGATACAACCATCTTAGGAGATACATCCATGAAGTCAACTATCTCGTTGTCACATTCGAGAATCTTGTCTCTGTAACGTGCATTTACTCTTGCTCTTGCAAACTTTCCGTCTTCTGTAAGAGGTTCGTTGGCCTGAGCTACTACATAATTGTCTTCAACGTCAGCTGTCATATAAACAACTTCATTTGTTACAACACCTGTAGTCTTGTCTACCTTACGGTAAGGAGCTTCAATGAAGCCGTATTCGTTGATTCTTGCAAATGTTGCAAGGTATGAAATAAGTCCGATATTAGGTCCTTCAGGAGTCTCGATAGGACACATTCTGCCGTAGTGGCTGTAGTGAACATCTCGAACTTCAAATCCGGCTCTGTCTCGTGAAAGACCACCAGGACCAAGGGCTGAGAGACGTCTCTTATGCGTGAGTTCAGCAAGAGGATTGGTCTGATCCATGAACTGTGAAAGTGGTGATGAACCGAAGAATTCCTTTATTGCTGCAGTGATAGGACGAATATTTACAAGTGACTGAGGAGTGATTGTGTCCATTTCCTGAGTCTGTGTATTCATTCTTTCACGGATTACTCTTTCCATTCTTGCAAAACCGATTCTGAACTGATTCTGGAGAAGTTCACCTACAGAACGGATTCTTCTGTTTCCAAGATGGTCTATATCATCAACTGTACCAATTCCTGAACAAAGGTTAAGGAAGTAGCTTATTGTGGCATAAATATCATCAAGAATGATATGCTTAGGAACGAGTTCTTCCACTCTGTTCTTTACGTTCTCTTCAATCTCAGCCTCGTCTGCTGAATTTTCAAGAATATCCTTGAGAACTTTGAAGTATACCTTTTCATTGATATCGTACTGTGAAACATCAAAGCTTACATACTTTGTGATATCAACCATACCGTTACCGATAATCTTTACTTCTCTTTCAACAAGCTTTGTTTTCTTTTCGCCTGTAGGTGTGGTATAGTCTTCCTTTACTTCAACCTTTACAAAGGCCTCCATAACACCTGCCTGTTCAATTTCGCAAGCCTTTTCATATGAAATGAGTTCACCTTCGTCAGCCATGAATTCACCTGTAAGTGAATTGACAATAGGCTTTGAAATTACGTGACCTGCAAGTCTTGATGCTATGCCAAGCTTTTTGTTGTACTTGTAACGACCGAATTTGCAGAGATCATATCTCTTTGCATCGAAGAAAAGATTGTTGATATGTGAAAGTGCGCTTTCAACCGTCGGAGGTTCGCCCGGACGAAGTTTCTTGTATACATCGATAAGAGCATCAGAATTATTCTTTGTTCCGTCCTTCTGAATGATAGTCTGGTTAAGTCTCTCATCAAAACCGAACATCTCTTCAATCTCTTCATCTGTACCTACGCCAAGTGCACGGATAAATGTTGTAAGCGGAATCTTTCTGTTCTTGTCAATACGAACATATACAACATCATTGGAATCCATTTCGTATTCGAGCCACGCACCACGGTTAGGGATTACGGTTGACTTGTAAAGATTCTTACCAGTCTTATCCTTCTCAAATGAATAATATACACCAGGAGATCTGACAAGCTGTGAAACAATAACACGTTCAGCACCATTGATAACAAAAGTACCACTGTCTGTCATAAGCGGAAAATCACCCATGAAGATTTCGCTTTCCTTAACGTCACCGGTTTCCTTGTTCCAGAGTGTTGCAGTAACTCTCAGAGGTGCGGCATAAGTAACGTCACGTTCTTTACATTCAGCGATTGAGTACTTTGGAGTGTCGTCAATTTTATATCCCGTAAAATTTAAAACTAAATTTCCGTTGTAGTCAGTAATAGCGGCTACATCATGAAAAACCTCTTTAAGACCCTCCTCTTTGAACCACTTGTAGGAATTTTTCTGTACTTCGATAAGGTTTGGCATTTCGAGAGCCTCGTTGATTTTGCCGAAGCTCATTCTGGTATTTTTTCCTAGCTGCTTAGGCTTGACATTCACCATAGGTGTCTGGTCCTCCTTTTTGTTGATAGGTTGATAATCTGTATCAGAAATACTGCTGATATCAAATCAAAAAAATATTAAAACTATTGCTAATCTGATACATCTGTGATATACTATACCATAGTATTACAGGTATAAAATTAGCCATTTTGATACATTATATTATTATACACCTGTCTCTTATACACATCTGACGCTGCCGACG
>CAMCOJ010000009.1 GCA_945876405.1 uncultured Ruminococcus sp. | reverse complement strand
GAGATTTCTGCCTGTCTCGTGGGCTCGGAGATGTGTATAAGAGACAGTGCCATGTACCGTGCTGCACGTCCGGAAAAGAAGAAAACAGCCGGAGGTCTTCTTCTCTCTGCTGCACTTACTTCCATGCTGACCGGTATAACAGAGCCTCTGGAATTTACATTCCTGTTCGTTGCTCCTGCTATGTACGCAGTACACTGTGTCCTCGCCGGACTTTCCTACATGCTGATGCACATTTTAAACGTTGGTGTAGGAATGACCTTTTCCGGCGGTGCAATTGACCTCACTCTTTTTGGTATTCTGCAGGGAAATGAAAAGACAAACTGGATATGGATTGTCATAGTGGGTCTGGCCTATGCGGTTGTATACTACTTTGTGTTTTATTTCATGATAACAAAGTTAAATCTTAAAACACCAGGAAGGGAAGCTGATGGTGAAGAAACAAAACTTTATACCCGCAGTGATATGAATACTAAAAAAGAAACAACTGAAAAGAGCAATGCCGAATCCGAAAGAGTCAGTGCACTTATCCTGAAGGGCCTTGGCGGCAGATCCAATATCTCTGACATCGACTGCTGTGCAACTCGTTTGAGAGTAACTGTCATGGACCCTGGTTTAATTAAAGACAGTCTGCTGAAGGAAAGCGGAGCTTCAGGCGTCATACACAAAGGGAACGGTGTACAGATCATTTATGGTCCTCAGGTTTCCGTTATAAAATCCGCTCTGGAAGATTTCCTCGAAAAACCTGATTCGGATAATGCGGAAGCAATGCAGGATATCACATTCGCCCGTAATACTGCTCATCCGGAAACAACAGACCGGAAAGCTGAAAACAGTAAAAATACCATTACTTTATCAGCCCACATGAACGGCAGATTTGTGCCACTTGAAAATGTGCAGGACGAAGCATTTTCTTCAAAAGTTCTCGGAGAAGGTGCTGCAATTGAACCTGAAGAGGGTAAACTCTACTCTCCTTGTGACGGAAAAGTGGAAATGGTCTTTGATACCGGGCATGCAGTCAGTCTTGTGTCTGAAAATGGCTGTGAGATTCTGCTCCATATCGGTATTGACACCGTAAAGCTGAACGGCAAATTCTTTAAGACACATGTTTCTGACGGACAGGAAATACACAAAGGAGATCTGCTGATCTCATTTGAACTTGATGAAATCCGTAAAGCAGGATATCAGACCACAACCCCTATGATTATCTGCAATACAGATGATTATGAAACAGTGGAAATCGTTTCCGCAGAACATGTAACTGCCGGAAATAAAATTATTGAAATTAAATAAATGGAAGGAAGTACTGCTATGAAAACATTTGATTACACAATTAAGGACGAACTTGGAATCCACGCAAGGCCGGCCGGTATGCTTGCAAAAACCGCAAAGTCACTGGACAGCGAGATTACTGTTACAAAAGGCGGCAAAACCGTTGGAGCAAAAAAGCTTATGGCTCTGATGGGACTTGGCGTAAAATGCGGTGATACTGTCACTATCACAGCTAACGGCGGAAATGAAGAAGCTGCACTGGAAACAATCAGAAGGTTTCTTGAAGTAAATCTCTGATACAGGCTGAGGAAAAACAAAAAATTACAGAAAAGGGATGAGACCTATGGTAAAGTATCATGGAAAAGGCGTTTACGGTGCAATCGCTATCGGAAGTATTTCAATATTCCGCCGTAAGAATATTCAGGTAAAAAAGATAAAAACTGACAACACCAGTACTGAGCTTGAACGTCTTGAAAAGGCTAAGGGAAAAGCAACTGAACAGCTCCGGAAGATTTATGAAAAAGCACTGAAAGAAGTCGGTGAAGCAAATGCACAGATTTTTGAAATTCATATGATGATGATCGAAGATGATGACTACAATGAAGCAATTACAAAAATGATTACAGAACAGAACGTAAACGCAGAATATGCAGTGTCAGTTACTGCCGGCAATTTTGCTGACATGTTCTCATCTATGGATGACAGCTATATGCAGGCAAGAGCCGCAGATGTGCATGACATTTCAAATCGTATCATTGCATGCATGAATGGATGTGAAACGGAAGCAGTGCCATCTGCGGAAAAAGTAATTATCTGTGCCGATGATCTTGCACCAAGTGAGACAGTATCCCTGGATAAGGATAAGGTACTTGCCTTTGCAACTTCCTGCGGGTCATCCGGTTCACACACAGTTATTCTTGCAGGAAACATGAATATCCCTGCCATAATCGGACTGGGAGAAGAATTTCTGACACAGATAAAGGACGGAACGACTGCCATCGCAGACGGTTTCACCGGCACATTTATTGTGGACCCTGATGAAGCGACTTTATCCGAATACAAACAGAAGCAGCAGGAAGAGGAAGAAAAGAAAAAACTGCTTCAGGAACTGAAAGGCAGGGAAAACATAACTTTGGACGGAAAGAAAATAGATATATTCGCCAATATCGGAAGTGCCGGAAGCATTGATACAGTGCTTGGCAGCGATGCAGGCGGAATCGGTCTGTTCCGCAGCGAGTTCATGTATCTGGAGAATACTGACTATCCGGCTGAGGAAGAGCAGTTCAGGATATACAAACACGTACTTGAAAGTATTCCCGGAAAAGTAATCATCCGGACTCTGGACATCGGTGCAGACAAGCAGGCAGATTATTTTCATCTTGAGCATGAAGAAAATCCGGCTCTTGGTCTTCGTGCAATTCGTCTTTGCCTGTCAAGACCGGAAATATTCCGGGTACAGCTCAGGGCTTTGTACCGTGCCTCTGTATACGGCAGACTCGGAATTATGTTTCCTATGATTACAAGCATATCTGAGCTTGAGGAAATACTCGCCCTTTGCAGTGAAGTAAAAAATGAGCTGAAAGAGTCAGATATCGAATATTCTGAAAATATTGAACTTGGAATTATGATTGAAACACCCGCTGCCGCAATTATCAGTGACCGACTTGCTCCAATGGTTGACTTTTTCAGTGTCGGCACAAATGACCTTACTCAGTACACTCTCGCCTGCGACCGGCAGAATCCCCGCGTTGAACGTTTCTGTGACACACATCATGAAGCAATTCTTCGCCTTATAGAAATGTCAGCAGAAAACGCCCATAAAAACGGCATATGGATTGGCATCTGCGGTGAACTGGCAGCGGACACTTCGCTGACAGAAACATTTCTCCGGATGGGTATCGATGAACTTTCTGTTTCTCCTTCCCTTGTTCTGAAGGTACGAGACACTGTAAGAAAAATCAATCTGAACGGATGATGTAAACGACAGCAATGTTTTTGCATATACAAACCCCCCGCTTCACAAAAAGCGAGGGGGAAATGTTATTCTATAACCTTGATATAGATATACACAAGCTGAAAATCCTCTTCATAATCCTTTGAACGGATAATATCCACAATTACATTCCTGATTTCATTGTCAACAATTCTTCTGCAGCTAAATGACATTACATCATTATTTTTAAAATAATCCTTCAGACTGCTGATGTCAAATCTGTTCCTGAATTTTTCCACATCTTCTTCGCAGATAATACCTGATGCAGAAATATAATTCACCCATTCCGAAATACTTTTACGAATATAATTCTCCTCCGAACTCTCCATACGTATAACGGAACACTCATCTTCATTGAGCACTGCACGGAGTATAAGCCTGTATGTATCGCTTATCGCCCTGAATGCATCCTGATTGCCTCGCCTGTCAACACCTCTCCTTGCATAGTAACGTGACTTGGCCTGGTACATTCTCTGGTCAGCCGTGTTTACTATATCACTTATTGTCATTCCTTCAGTTTCACTGCTGAAAACATATCCTGCGGAAACTGCAAGTTCTTTTACTCTCTGACCACTCCAGCTGCTTACTCTCTGTTCAAAATCTTTTCTTACCTTCTCAAATTCATCAGCACCGATTCTGAGAACAGCTGCAAATTCATCACCACCGATTCTGTAGACTTTTCCGTATTTTCCAAAAGAAACAGCCATGCAATTGGCCGCTCCGGTAATGAGCTCGTCACCTGCTTCGTGCCCTGAATTATCATTTATATTTTTCAGCCCGTTTACATCAAGTATGGCATAAACAAATTCAAAGGCCGGTACCGAAGTCCGTCCTTCCCAGTTTTTTTCATACGCTCTTCTGTTATAAAGACCGGTGAGAACATCAGTATAGGCATCGGTACTGATTTTCTTGTTTTGCCACGTAAGTTTTTTGTTTTCATTGGTTATCCTTGTACTTTTCACTTTTGAAGAAATACTTATGAAAATAATATAAAAACCAAAGGCGGAGATTATTACCGAAACTGAAAGTTTATCAGCACTTCTGAATCCTTTGAGAGCTGAATCAAGTGAATTCGCCGGAATAATAAAGAGAATATTCCAGTTTGTAGTGTTGATTTTTTCAAATCCGGCTATCGCCTCTCCTTCAGCAGTCTTAAGGCTTATCGAATTGAAAGGCGAATTTTCAATTGTACTTATAAGTGAGCTGACTTTTTTTTCATTCACTCCCACTGACAGCAAATACTCAAAAATATCTGTCCCCGCATCTTCTGTGGAAGCGATTATCCTGCCGTCATTGCTGAATAAAAAGGAATCCATTTTCTCTCCGAAAAATGATGACTGCATAATCGGAGAAATATTATCATCAATGCTTACCGCACCAATCATAAATCCATCCGTCTGCCCGGTACGCTTTACCGGAGCACAAAAATCAATAAAAATTTTCTCTTCGGATATATACGAATGTTTTCCAATCCATATTCCCGACTTTCCGCTTGACGCATCAGAATAATATTCACGGTTATCCGCACTGAAAACTGCTCCGCCGCTTGTTATCCCTCTTCCGTCCGGACCTATATATTCTATAAAGTCAAAAGGTGTATCCACCGAAATACTTTTCAGAAGTTCCTGAAGAGCTTTGTTTTCCTCACTGTCAGGATCATAGCCAACATCTGATTCAGAGGCTGTATATGCAGCAGATTTTATACTGTCTGTTCCGTATTTCATATATATATTAATATTTTCTGCAATACCACTG
This sequence comes from uncultured Ruminococcus sp., assembly GCA_945876405.1. GTDB lineage: Bacteria > Bacillota > Clostridia > Oscillospirales > Ruminococcaceae > HUN007. The sequence goes on along the minus strand of CAMCOJ010000009.1, from coordinate 11,513 downwards.
GCGTTTTTACACACAGAAAAATTAGCCGTATCCTCCATAGACAATCTTGAACTTATAAATGAATACAGTATCATAAGGAGAACGATTACACCAAGTACAGCAGGAGGCAGTACCATTCGCAGCCTGTTTTCAGATTTCATTTGTTCACACCGCTCCTATATCAAAAAAATTCAGTATTCAGTCAAAAACAATACCTTTATATTATATCACTAAATCACAAATCTTTCAATATTAACAATTGGTTTGTTATGTTTTTTATTAACTATTCACAATTATCAACCCTCTGTCAATTACAAAGCAACGGTTTTATTATGAAATCTGACTGTTTTGTTAAGTCGTGCTCCGTGATTCCGATAAAATAAAAACATAATTTTTTCACAAAAAACACTATTGATTCGGAGGCAAAATAGTATATAATATACTTAAAGGAAAATACATTCATAATTTTGGGAGGGATATTAATGAAAAAAATAATGCTTCTTCTTTGCCTTTCATCTGCATTTTCATTCTGTACAAATGAAACGGCATACATAAATGAGGCGAACTTTTACACGGAAACTGAGATATCTGAAGATACTTCATTTTTCACAGCCCCGGGACTTACACGGGCTTTAAACGAGGCAGAACCGGAAACTGACTTTTTTCCGGAAAGCTTTGATCTTCGCACCAAAGGAATAGTAACACCTGTAAGAGAACAGGAGAACTACGGAACCTGCTGGGCGATAGCTGCGACCGATTCAGCTGAAACGCAGATAATAAAAAACGGATTTGAACAGAACCCTGATCTTTCCGAGTGGCACCTGGCATATTTTTCATACAGTGGTGTTAAACCTTTCCAGAGTGCTGCTGAAAATGTATTTAACAGCGGGGGAACAAACACGATTGCAGCAGCAACACTGAGCAGATGGGTCGGCTCAGTTTATGAAGAAAAAGCTCCTTATGCAGCATCATATGAGCTGGACCCGGATACAAAATTCGAATCTGACTATAAGCTTTCTGATGCATGGAACGTACACGCACTTACATCAAGCCATATAAAACACTCCAATGATTTTCTCAAGGAGCTCATATACAATGAAAATGCTGTTTCAGCAACATACTACAGCAGAGATGAATTCTACAACCCGGACACCTTCTCCCAGTACTGCCCGGATGAAAGTATGACCGTGGACCACGCAGTGATCCTTATTGGCTGGGATGACAACTACCCTAAGGAAAACTTCAAAGAAGGATATCAGCCCTCTGAAAACGGTGCATGGCTTGCAAAAAACAGCTGGGGCGAAGACTGGGGAAACAGCGGTTTCTTCTGGATTTCATATGAAGATGTTACTTTGTGTGAAGCCGGATGCTTCTTCAGTGTTCCGGGAGATACCTACTCCACAAACTATCAGTACGACGAAACCGGATGGACAATCTCGGTTTCAGCAGACGGAAATCAGCAGGCACTTTCAGGATACATGGCTAATGTCTTTACAGCTGAAAATGATGACCCGGTTACCGCAGTGTCCTTCTACACAACGGAGGACAATGCAGAATACGAAATTACAGTATATACAGATGTTGAACTCAGTTCAAACAAACCTTCACCTGTAAACGGAAAAGCTGCAGCATCAGTTTCCGGTACTCATAAGTACAGCGGATTCCATACAGTTACACTTGATGAACCGGTAAAAATCCGGAAAGGAGAACAGTTTTCCGTAGCTGTAAAACTTACAAATCATGAGTCTCCGTATATGCTCCCGGTGGAAGCCTCATCAGCAGTTGTTTCGTCCGGCTTTTTCTCCACACAAACTTTTCTCTTCAACAGCTATGCGAATGAAGAAAAGGATCCAAGCTACATAAGCTTCGACGGCAAATCATGGTACACGACAACCGGAAAAAAATACTCATATGAATACCCGGAATATCTGAACCTTGCAAAATCTCTTTCAAGGCTCCGTTCCGTTACACTCGGGAACGTCTGCCTGAAAGCATATTCATCACATACCGAAACCGCACCGGACCCGTTAGATATAAACAGAGACGGAAGTGTTGATACAGCCGACTTTGTTCTCATGATGAAAATATTTTACGGAACAGAAGAAGACGAATATATAACCGACCTTAATAATGACGGTACAACAAACATAGCAGACCTCATCCTGCTCAAATCAAGGCTCACAGAAACTGAACTGTAATATTTTTTACTCTTCCTAACGCATTTCCCCGGTATTTTGTCGTTTTTATACCTTATATAATTCCCAAAACAGTCTTGTAAAAACTATACAATTATGCTATAATTAAATTTAGCTCCTGCAATGCGAAGGTGCAGGCGACCGAAGGAAGTGCAGAGCTCGACCGCAAAGCCCTGCAAAAAACAAAAATTCTTCAAATATCAATATCTATGCGACTAAACAAAAATAATATAATCACTTTAAAATAACAGAGGTAAAAAAATATGAACACTTTCCCACTCGAACTGAACAAACACATACTTTTCTGTGCCATCGGCATCATCTTCTTCCTGTTTCAGTTTTTCAGACAGGGCTTCAAGTACCAGATAATGAGTGCAGCCGCAATAGGCGCTACCCTCCTTCTCTACATAAGCGACAGCACAGCATGGCGCTATACAGTAGGCGGACTTGAACTCGTTCTCATCATAGCAATATTCATCGTTATGTCTGTCGAAAAGAAAAATGCCGAAAAGAAAGCCGCTGCAGCATCGGAAAACACAGCTGAGTCATCTGTAACAACAGAGATTTCTGAAACAGCAGCTGACGGAGACAAAACAAATGAATAAAACAGTAGTTCTTGACTGGTCAACAGTTTCAAACGGTGATATTTCTGAAAACGAGATTTTCTCACAGGGAGAAATAACCTTCCATTCCCTTACAAGCCCTGACAAGATTAAGGAGAATATAGGAAACAGCAGTATCATTCTCTGCAACAAGATTAATATCACAGAAGATATCCTCGATTCATGCCCGGATATAAAATACATAGGACTGTTTGCAACCGGGTTTAACAATATTGATATAAACGCAGCAAAAAAACGCGGTATACCTGTGTGCAATGCCGGATCGTACTCTACTGACGCAGTTGCACAGCACACATTTGCCCTCATTCTTCAGCACTACAGCAAAGTATCTCTTTACAGCAGCTTTGTTGACGAAGGAAAATGGATTACATCTCCTACGTTTTCAGCCTTTCCTTTTCCAACATACGAACTTGCCGGAAAGACAATAGCCGTAGTCGGATTTGGCAGCATAGGAAAAAAAGTTGCTTCCATAGCAGAAGCATTCGGAATGAATGTAATAGTAAATACACGGACAGTACCTGAAAACTGCAGATACAGAACAGTAACCCTGGATGAAGCATTTGCAGAAGCTGACATAATAACATTTCACTGTCCTCTTACAGAACAGACAAGAGGCTGCATAAACCGTGAACGCCTCTCGCTCATGAAGAAAAGTGCAATTGTAATCAACACTTCAAGAGGTCCTGTAGCTGATGAAAAAGCACTTGCCGATGCACTGAACTCAGGCACGATTGCGGGTGCAGGTCTTGATGTCATCGAATACGAACCTATGCGTCCGGACTGCCCTCTTATTAATGCCAGAAACTGCATAATAACTCCTCACTCAGCCTGGGCACCTCTTGAAACAAGAAGAAGACTTGTCTCAATAGTAAACAGCAATATAAAAGCATTTTTAAACGGAACACCTGAAAATGTAGTTAATCCATGAAAGGAATGATACAGATGATACGCCTTTCAGAAAAAAAGCGTATAGTAATCAAACTCGGTACCTCAACACTTGCACACAGTACCGGAAAACTCAATATCAGAAAAATGAATTCACTGGTCCGTGTACTTGCCGACCTTCAGAATTCCGGAAAGGAACTTGTCATTGTTTCATCAGGTGCTATCGGACTTGGTGTCGGAAAACTCGGACTTCGCACACGCCCTTCAGATACTCCGTCAAAACAGGCATGTGCTGCTGTCGGTCAGTGTGAACTTATGTATATGTATGACAATCTCTTCGATGAATACGGCATAACAGTTGCACAGATACTCCTGACAAAGACAATCCTTGAAAAGAACAACGTTGTAAATACATTCGAAAGACTCATCTCCATGGGTGTTATACCTATTGTAAATGAAAACGATACTGTTGCCATAGACGAACTTGAACTTGAGATAGGAGAAAACGATTCGCTGTCAGCTATGGTAGCTCACCTTGCAAAAGCTGACCTGCTTGTTATCCTCTCCGATATTGACGGACTTTTCAGTTCCGATCCGAGAACCGACAAAAACGCGAAGCTAATTCCTGTCGTGGAAGAAATCGATGAAAAAATCGAAAACATCGCCGGAGGTGCGGGTTCATCACTTGGAACCGGAGGAATGGCAACAAAGATAAATGCCGCAAAGATAGCCACTCAGGCAGGCATAGATATGGTAATTATGAACGGCAAAACCCCTGAAATGCTTTATGACCTTTTTGAAGACATACCTGTAGGTACTCTTTTCAAAGCAAAAAAATCCTGATTGTACAGATAAAAAAACAAAACTGGAGATAAACAAAATGTCTGAAACAAACGAATTCGTTAACAAACTGATGAATAAAAATAATTCTGAACTGGATTCTCTGCTATCGTCAGCCGAAAAAAAGAAAGGCAAAAAAAGAAAAAAGGCCGAGGCTGATAAAATTCTCGAGGAAGTGCTGAACGAGACCAGATCAGTTTCAGAACCGGAAAAAACAATAAAATTATCAGTTCCTGTATCAGATTCTTCAAAAAACTATCATCATATATGCAGTCTCAGTTATGAGATACCGGATTATATTTCATACGGAAGTATATGTGAATTCAGCGAAGAAGACACAGCCCCGGTAATTACAGATGACGTCCCTGAAAAATCACCTGAAATGGTTCCCGAAGAAGAGAATATTCAGCTGCACGAGGAAGATGAGAAAGTCCCTGAAACAGAAGATGAGTATTCCGCTCTCACCGGTTTTGACCGTTTCTTTTCTGAACAGGAAAAGCGTCATTCAAAGTTTTTCTTTATACTCGGGCTGTCAATAACCCTTGTTGTAATTCTCGGAATGGTTTCCTGTGCATTACTTGGTCTGAATGCCATGAGGGACTTTGCAGACAACTATCGGACAGGTTTATAAAATAAAAAAATCCGGATACCCTGAGGTATCCGGATTTTTTATATCTTAATTGATAAATTATGCACCAAATTTAGTTGTAGAAACCGGTACACCAACACCCATTGTAGATGTAACTACACATGACTTGAGGTAAGTACCCTTTGCAGCTGCCGGCTTAGCCTTAACAATAGCTTCAAGAAGTGTTGTGAAGTTAGCGTCAAGCTTTTCAGCACCGAATGAAGCCTTGCCGATTGGGCAGTGGATAATGTTTGTCTTGTCAAGACGGTACTCAATCTTACCAGCCTTAGCTTCTGTAACAGCCTTAGCTACGTCAGGAGTAACTGTACCAGCCTTCGGGTTTGGCATAAGACCTCTTGGACCGAGAACCTTACCAAGACGACCAACAAGACCCATCATATCAGGTGAAGCGATTACTACGTCAAATTCCATCCAGTTTTCCTTAACAATCTTGTCAACAAGATCCTGTCCGCCAACGAATTCAGCACCAGCAGCCTTAGCAGCTTCGTACTTGTCTTCCTTGCAGAATACGCAGACTCTTACCTTCTTACCAGTACCGTTCGGAAGTACAACAGCACCACGAACCTGCTGGTCAGCATGTCTTGAGTCAACGCCGAGACGAACGTGAACTTCTACAGTCTCATCGAACTTAGCCTTGGCATTCTTGCAAACTAAGTCAAGAGCTTCTACAGAATCATAAAATTTATCAGCTTCAACAGTCTTTACACTGTCAATATATTTCTTGCCGTGTTTCATTATTTATCCTCCTATAAAGTGGTAATACCGAAACGCTTGAACGCAGTTTCAGTTAGCGGAAAGTTTCCTCCCACCATTAGATAACATACATTCACTAAAAATTTTGAATGTATAACGAATATTAGTCTACTACTGTAACGCCCATTGAACGAGCTGTACCAGCAATCATGCTCATAGCACTTTCGATGTTTGCAGCGTTAAGGTCTGGCATCTTTGTTTCAGCAATCTTCCTGATCTGCTCCTTAGTGATGCTTGCAACCTTTGTCTTGTTAGGAACACCTGAACCGCTTTCGATTCCGCAAGCCTTCTTGATAAGAACAGCTGCCGGTGGTGTCTTTGTGACGAATGAAAATGTACGGTCAGCATAAACTGTAATTACAACAGGGATGATAAGACCGATGTCATTCTTTGTTCTTTCGTTAAATTCCTTTGTAAAAGCCATGATGTTAACACCGTGCTGACCTAAAGCAGGACCAACCGGTGGAGCAGGTGTTGCCTTACCTGCAGCAATCTGTAATTTAATATAGCCAACGACTTTCTGTGCCATGGTTTTTTGCACCTCCATAATGTGGTCACGACGAGGTAATTGACTCTTATTTTACCTCTCCCACTCCGACTGTTTGTATTCAGTCACAAAATACGTTTACTTTTTAATTTTCTTAGATATCTTCCAGCTTAACTACCTGAGTAAGTCCCAGTGTTGCCGGAGTTTCACGGCCAAACATTGAAACGAGAACATCAACAGTACCGTTTTCAATATCAACCTTCTTGACTACACCAACGAAACCATCCATTGCAGTACCCGAAATACGAACGCTGTCTCCGGCTGTGATATTAACTTCAACTGTCTGACCTTCCGTTGAAACACCAAGTGCTTCCACTTCCTTGTCAGAAAGAGGTGTAGGAACTGATGCAGGACCTACAAAACCTGTAACGCCGCGTGTATTCTTTACTATATACCATGAATCATCAGTGTATACCATTTTCAGCAGAACATAGCCCGGAAATGTTTTTCTTTCCACTTCTTTTGTCTTGCCGTCAGTAATTTCCGTTACCTTCTCTGTAGGTACTCTCACTTCAAGGATCAGGTCGTGAAGCTTTCTGTTTTCAACAACTTTTTCAATGTTCTGTTTTACTTTGTTTTCATAACCGGAATAAGTGTGAATAACATACCATTTAGCTGCTTCTGACATAAAAATTACCTCCCTGCATTATAGCCTGTACTGCTTATTTGTTTAATACTAACTTCAAAAGCCATCCGCCGAGTGTATCAAACGCACCAACAAGAACACCGATAATCAGAACAAACACAATAACTACCAGTGTGTTGTTGACAACCTGTTTCTTAGTAGGCCATACAACCTTTTTGAATTCACTCTTAAGATCTTTGAAATATTTAGCAACCTTGTTTGGCTGCTTCTTCTGGTTTTTGGCAGAAGATTTTGCCGGAGTTTTATCCTTTTTCTTTTCAGATTTTACATCTTCTTTTGCCATAGAGCAAACCTCCGGTATTACTTTGTTTCCCTGTGCAGAGTATGCTTTCTGCAGAATTTGCAATGCTTGTTCATTTCAATCCTGTCAGGGTCATTTTTCTTGTTCTTCTTTGTTGCGTAGTTACGCTGCTTGCATTCTGTACAAGCTAATGTTACCTTAACTCTCACGTGTCGGCACCTCCTGAATGAATTTATCTTCTTCTTCGTAACCTGTATCTCAGGTTACCCGGCCTCCCTCTGAATGTGAACGTGTTTTTCTGCAAAAGAGCAAAAAAATACACCTCACAAAGAGGTACTTATATTTTAACATATATTTTTTTTAAAGTCAATAACAAATTTTTATATTTTTTTCATGAATAACACAGCACAATTCATATATACGTAGATTTTCAGCCCGGAACAGCTTTATTTTTCTGTAATCTATTTACATTTATGATAGAATAGTGTAAAATATATTTATATTGCTAAATATTACAGGAGTGAGAAAGATGAAAAAAGAAAACCGGATTTACTATACCCTGTGCTGCATACTTGCTTCCCTGCTTGCAGTCATTATGATATACCGTGAAATTCCTGCCGGGAAAGAACCGGACCCGTTACGGAAAAAACTTGTAAACATCCCGGTTACAGCAGTGTACACTCTGTGTACCGATAGTACCGGTATGATTTCTGAAACTGAAAACGCTGCAGCTGAATCCACTGCTGTTACGGAATACACGCAGACAGCGGAAAAGGTTTCGGAAGCCGGCAGCACACTCATTAATATAAACACAGCAGATCTGAGTCTTCTTATGACACTCAAAGGTATAGGTGAAAAAAAAGCACAGAGTATCATAGAATACCGCAAGCAGAACGGTGGTTTCAAAAGCACGGACGAGCTCTGCAATGTTACGGGAATAGGCCGGAAAACACTGGACGGTATAAATGATCTTATTACAGCCGGATAAAACAATACTTTACTGATATTATATTTTTCGACGATAATACGCACTTTTTTCCTGAGATTTTATAAGAATACGATAATTGACAAGATACTGCAAGTAATGATATACTTTTACTATAATGCTTTTATCAGCTGCAATATTTTATTTTCACTTTGAAAGGATATGGTTAAATGTCAATGAATTCTGCTAACGAGGTAATCTTCAATCCTGAAACAAGAGTTGCTCCGCTCGGACTCATTGCTATGAACGGTGCTACAGAACTTGGAGACAAGATTAACAGCTACCTCGTTGAATGGGCTAAGCAGGGCGGTGAAAACAAGGATTCATTCCTCATCGAAAGTCAGTGTCCGCGTTTTGCATCAGGCGACGGAAAAGGTCTTATAAAATCAACAGTACGCGGTAACGATCTCTTTATTATAGTTGACGTAAACAACTACAGCTGCAAATACAAGATGTTCGGGCAGGAAAACTCCATGTCTCCTGATGATCATTACCAGGATCTCAAGAGAATCATTCAGGCTGCAAGCGGTAAGGCACACAGAATAAATGTAATCATGCCTATTCTTTACGGCGGAAGACAGCACAGAAGAAACTACCGTGAATCACTGGACTGTGCATGGGCACTTCAGGAACTCCAGAGCATGGGTGTTTCAAACATCGTGACATTTGACGCACACGATCCGAGAGTACACAACGCTATTCCGCTTATGGGATTTGATAATGTAATGCCTACATATCAGGTTCTCAAGACAATGTTCAAAAGAATTGATAATCTCCACATCACAAAGGACAACTTCATGATCGTAAGCCCTGACGAAGGTGCTCTTAACAGAAACATGTACTATGCTTCAGTTCTCGGTGTTGAACTCGGTATGTTCTACAAGAGACGTGACTACTCAAGAATCGAAAACGGAAGAAACCCTATCGTAGCTCACGAATACCTCGGTAAGTCAGTTGAAGGAATGGACATTTTCGTAGCTGATGACATCATTTCATCAGGTCAGTCTGTTCTTGATCTTGCATACGAACTCAAGGAGAAGAAGGCCAACAAGATTTACGCATATGCAACATACGGTCTCTTCACAGACGGTCTTGAAAAGTTCGACAAGGCTTATGAAGAAGGCTATATCAACGGTATCCTCGGAACAAACCTCACATACAGAACACCGGAACTTCTTAAGAGAGAATGGTTCATGGAGGTTGACGTTTCAAAGTACATCGCATACTTTATTGCAGCTATAAACCACGATATTTCTATCAGCAAGGTAATCGATCCGCACGAAAAGATACACCAGCTTCTTCAGAAATATAACCAGAAATAATTTAAAAAAACTATTGACAAACAGAATTTTCTGTAGTATAATATAAAACGTTGTGGGCACTGTGCTCATTAATACATCGTATTCTAAAGACAGCTGGTGGTTAAACCGTAAGTCCAGCCGAGGAATGTGGCGATCATTATTACATTGATATGTGATTTCACCTTTCTCGTTTTTAAGATGAGAAAGGTTTTTTATTGCCCTCTCTTAGGTACGATATCATATCTTCCGGAGGTGAAATTCATGGCAAGTGAACAGATTTTAGCAGGTAAGAAGGCCAGAGTTACAGAAGTTGCAGAACTTCTCAAGAATTCATGTGCTGGTGTTATCGTTGACTACAAGGGTATCACAGTTGAAGAAGACACAAAGCTCCGTAAGGAACTTCGTGAAGCTGGTGTTACTTACTTCGTTGAAAAGAACTCAATTCTTCGTTTTGCTCTTAAGGAAGCTGGTATCTCAGGTCTCGAAAACGTACTTGAAGGTACAACTGCTATCGCTCTCTCAGCAGAGGATCAGACAGCTCCAGCAAGAATCCTCGGTAAGTTTGCAGGTGATTCAGAAGGCAAATTCAGCGTTAAGGCTGGTTTCATCGGCGAAGAAATCTACGACGAAGCAGGCGTTATGGCTCTCTCAAAGATTCCATCAAGAGACGTACTTCTCGCTCAGCTCGTTGGTTCACTCCAGGGTCCTATTCAGAAGCTCGCTGCTCTGCTTAAGGCAGTATCTGAAAAGGACGGAGAAGCAGCTTAATCTTATTGCTGCATAACATTTTTTAAAATTTATTTAAAGGAGAATATTATCATGGCTTCAGAAAAGACAATGAAATTTATTGAAGATATCAAGGCTCTTACAGTATTAGAGCTCGCTGAATTAGTAGACGCTATTCAGGAAGAATTTGGTGTAACAGCTGCTGTAGCTGCTGCTCCTGCTGCTGGCGGTGCTGCTGCTGGTGCTGCTGAAAAGACTGAATTTGACGTTGTAATGACATCATTCGGCGACAGCAAGATGAACGTTATCAAGGCTATCAAGGACGTTATGGGTCTTGGCCTTAAGGAATCTAAGGAATTCGTTGAAGGACTTCCAAAGAACGTTAAGGAAGGCGCTTCAAAGGCTGACGCTGAAGACATCAAGGCTAAGCTCGAAGCTGCTGGTGCTACAATCGAAATCAAGTAATTTTATATTACTTCATACAAAAGGCTGCGTTTTACGCAGCCTTTTTTGTTTTACTAACAGAGCAGGGCGAGGATAATATCCTCGCCCCTCTCATTGCACCGTACTTACGAACTCGTATACAGTGCACTGCATCTTCTTTCATAACAAAGTACATATAATTTCAAGGTTCAAATCTCTATAATCCTGTCTGCCATTTTTACTACATATTCATCATGTGATACAATAATAACTGTTTTTCCGTCATTATTAAGTCTTTTTAACAAAGTAATTATTTCATTTCTGTTTTCAGAATCAAGTGAGCCGGTAGGTTCATCTGCCAGGATTATCTCAGATGGCTTTAGCATAAGACGGGCTACTGCTACACGTTGCTGTTCACCGCCACTTAATGTATAAACAGGTTTTTTTTCATATCCGCTTAGATTAACTGCTGCAAGACTATCAGATATTCTTTTTATTTTTTCTGATTTAGTGTACTTTGTATATTTCATTGCTATCATAAGATTATATAAAACAGTTTCGGTATCTATCAAAGCAAAATTTTGAAACAAATACCCTATTTTAGTTCTTATAATATTACGTTTCTGATATTCAAACAGATTATGTATGTCTTTTCCAAACATTTCGATCTTTCCGCTATCAAATGAATCCAATAATCCAATTATATTCAAAAGTGTACTT
>CAMCOJ010000008.1 GCA_945876405.1 uncultured Ruminococcus sp. | reverse complement strand
GATTTCTGCCTGTCTCGTGGGCTCGGAGATGTGTATAAGAGACAGATATTAACGCATCTGCGATTTTTTAATATGCGGGTGACAGGACTTGAACCTGCACACCTCACGGCACCAGAACCTAAATCTGGCGTGTCTGCCAGTTTCACCACACCCGCAGCTTGCATCAAACATGATACAAGTTATATTATACCACCTGATAATCAAAATGTCAAGTTTTTTATTTTGACGAATCTGTAAATTCCAAATACCGTTTTTGTCTGAAACACACAAAATGCCCGCATCACTTGCAGAAATTCTTGACGAATTGATGCTTTTTATAATATAATATAGAGTATAATAAAACGATTATATCCTATACTAAAAAACAGAGGTGAATAAAATGTCCGTAAATATTTATGACAACAGGGAGCTGTCCTGGCTGAAGTTTAACCAGCGTGTTCTTCAGGAATCCCTTGACTCAGCAGTTCCGCTCCTTGAACGACTTACATTTACATCAATATTTCAGTCCAATCTCGACGAATTTTTTATGGTAAGAGTGGGAACACTGTTCGATCAGCTCGAAACTGATCCGGAACTACGCGAAAACAAGACCAATATGACAAGCCGTGAACAGCTTGATGCAATATTTGAACGGGTGAAAAAAATTGAGCCGCAGAAAGACAAAGCTTACAGGGATATTATGAAACTCCTTGAAAAGCACGGAATAAAACAGCTTTCGATGGATAAACTCACTGAAGACGAGGAAACATATATAAGCAATTACTTCAGAAAAGAGATCCTGCCGCTTCTCTCCCCTCTTATAATAGACAAGCGCCATCCGCTTCCTTTCATAAAAAACAAGGAAATGTACATAACTGTACGCCTTGATTCAAAGTCAGGTATCAAACTCGGTCTTCTTCCTGTAAATGATACTTTCAGGCGGATTGTTCAGCTGAGCAAAAATCCCTTCAGGTTCGTTCTTGTGGAGGACATCGTATTAAAATACGCTTCTGAAGTGTTTGAAAACTACAGCGTTCTTGAAAAAGCCATTGTACGCATAACGAGAAATGCGGATATAAGCGAAGATGACGACTCTTTACTTGACTGCGACTTTGACTTCAGAAATCTTATGGAACAGCTGATAAAAAAGAGAAAGAAACTTGCTCCTGTGAGACTGCAGGTATTCGGTGGCAGTCCGGACAGCGAATCGGTGAAGTATCTCTGCAAGCGACTCGAAATAAGCGACAATCAGATATTCACAGCCTCCGCTCCGCTTGATCTCTCATTCACGTTTGCTCTCAGATCGATGTTTGAAAAGAAAAAATCTCTCTGCTACAAACCTTTCACACCACAAAAATCGCCTGCTGTATCTGAAAATCTCCCTATGGCAGACCAGATACGCAAAAAAGATATCCTTCTGCACTATCCGTACGAAAGCATAAAGCCTTTTATCCGGATGCTCAATGAAGCTGCAGCTGATCCCGATGTGGTATCGGTAAAGATAACACTGTACCGCCTTGCACGAAACAGCAAGATTATACAGGCTCTTGTCGATATGGCTGAACGCGGAATTGACGTTCTGGTTCTTGTCGAACTACGTGCAAGATTTGACGAGGAAAACAATATCGGATGGTCGAAAACTCTTCAGAACGCAGGATGCACCATTATATACGGTCCGAAAGGTCTCAAGGTTCATTCCAAGCTTCTCCTTATCACACGCAAAAAAGGCGACAGAGTGGAGTATATAACCCAGATTGGCACGGGCAACTACAACGAAAAAACATCTGAACTCTACACCGACCTTTCCCTCCTCACTGCAAATGAAAACATCGCTGCGGAAGCTCTGAACGTATTCAATGCACTTTCCCTCGGACACCTTGTGGAAGAATCAAACCATCTCCTCGTTGCTCCTCTCTGCCTTCAGAACAAAGTTCTCGAAATGATTGACGAAGAAATCGCACAGGCACGCGCAGGAAGGAAGGCCTTTATCGGTATAAAGATAAATTCCCTTTCAGACAGAGCAATAATAGAAAAGCTTGTCGAAGCGTCACAGGCCGGCGTAAAAACTGAACTTGTGATACGCGGACTGTGCTGTCTTGTATCAGGAGTAAAAGGTAAAACTGACAATATCCGTGTAACCAGTATAGTAGGTCGTTTCCTTGAACACAGCCGTATCTATATATTCGGGACGAAGCAGAGAAGAAAGGTATATATAAGTTCTGCAGACTTCATGACAAGAAACACAGTAAAACGTGTGGAAGTTGCGGCACCTGTCTATGATCCTGATATTCAGAACCGGATAATAGATATATTTGAAACCATGCTCAGTGACGATGTAAAAGCACGTGTTCAGATATCGGACGGAACATACCGTAAAAAGAGATCGCACAAAAAAAATCTCAGTGCACAGGATATGTTTATGGAAACAGCTTCCACAGCTGCAAGCTGTCAGAACACCCTCTCCCTGCCTGAAAATTCAGACACTCCGGATTTTTCAGATTTTTACAAAGAATTTTTAATGCAGAATTAAATATAAAACAGCAGATTTCATGTGCCTTCATCATTTTTTGAAGGCACATTTTTGTGCAAATTTTGCATTTGAAATACTATATAAGGCCATACTTTGTTAATTTAAACAAAGATTAATAAATCTATTGACTTTTGGCCATAATAATGTTAAATTATATTTAGCACTCAAAGAGTAAGAGTGCTAACACACAGGAATCAATATTGCTAATCAGGAGATACAGCGATGGATGAACGAAAGCTGAAAATACTGGCGGCAGTAGTTGATGAGTATATTCTTACAGGTGAGCCTGTTGGTTCAAAGGCTATTTCCAAAGTTCCCGGTATTAACGTATCAGCAGCAACAATCCGAAATGATATGGCGATGCTTGAACAGCTTGGATATCTTGAACAGCCGCACACATCTGCAGGACGTATACCGACTTTTAACGGATACAGACTTTATATCGACAAGCTTATGACTGTTGAAACTCTTTCCGAAAGCGAACGGCAAAGACTTGACGATATGCTGGGACCGGAAGAAAACCTTACTGAAGACTCTATTATACAGAGTGCAGGCAAGGCTCTTGCCGAACTTACCAAGTGTGCATCAGTTGTTGCCAATGCCGCTCCTAAGTTTTCCGTGATAACAAAAGTTGATGTTGTTCCTACAGGCAAAAGGCTTTATCTGATTCTGCTTATCACTTCAAACGGCAGTATAAAAAACAAGGCATGTCGTCTTGAGTTCGACCTTGATGATGAACAGCTTGAATTTTTCTCTCATTACATTCAGGAAAATCTTCAGGGTGTTTCGATAGAGGAACTTTCCGAAGAACGAATGGAAAAGCTAATTACTGCACTTGGTGCATATATGATTACTCTTGCTCCTCTTGTAAAGGGACTGTGCGAACTTTCACAGGATCTTCTTCACAACGAACTGACGATAAGCGGAGCAAACAACCTTATTTCATGCAATGACATTGACAAGAATGAAGTTGTCAGGTTCATGGAACGCAAGAATGAATTTGCTGAACTTCTCAATGACAGTTTCAGCGGGATTCAGGTTGTATTCAGTCAGGAAAGCAATGATTTTATCATAGGCAATTCAAGCATGATAGTTTCAAAGTACCGCAAGGGTGACAAAGAAGCCGGTTCACTTGGCATAGTCGGACCAATGAGACTGAATTACTCAAAAATAATACCTTATATAGAATATTTTACGCAAAAAATTACTGAGGTTCTCTCAGAAGATGACAATGATGATTTTGCGGGAAAGGATACAGAATAATAATGAGCAAAAAACTTCACGAAGAACAGGAAGAAAAGGAACTCGAAACAAATGAAACTGCTGAAGACGCAGAAGAAACAACTGAAGAAGTTTCCGAAGAAACTGCAGAGGCTTCTGCCGAAGACAGAATAGCAGCACTTGAAGCTGAACTGAAAAACGAAAAGGACAAATACATGAGACTTTTCGCTGAGTTTGACAATTTCCGTAAGAGAACTGCAAAGGAAAAGACTGAGGCCTACGGAGACTCCGCTGCAAAGACAATCGCAGAAATACTTCCTGCACTCGATAACTTTGACAGAGCACTTGATACTCCTTGTTCAGATGAAAACTTTAAAAAGGGTATCGAGATGATATTCACACAGCTTACCGACATCTTCGGCAAGCTCGGAGTTACGGAGATAGAGGCTCTCGGACAGCCGTTTAACCCGAATCTCCACAATGCAATCAAACAGGTTGAATCCGAAGACGGCGAATCCGATGTGATATGCGAGGTATTCCAGAAGGGATATAAACTCGGCGACCGTATTATTAGACATTCAATGGTCGCAGTAAATGCTTAATGCCAGCAATCTAAATTTATATAAACAATATATTTGAAAGGATGAATCTAACAATGGGAAAGATTATAGGAATTGACTTAGGTACAACAAACTCATGTGTAGCAGTTATGGAAGGTGGTAACGCAGTTGTTATCCCTAACTCAGAAGGTGCGAGAACAACTCCTTCAGTAGTTGCTTTTGCAAAGTCAGGTGAAAGACTTGTTGGTCAGACAGCTAAGCGTCAGGCTATCACAAACCCTGACAAGACAATCATCTCTATCAAGCGTCATATGGGTTCAGACTACAAGGTTGATATAGACGGAAAGAAATACACACCACAGGAAATTTCAGCAATGGTACTTCAGAAGCTCAAAGCTGATGCTGAAGCATACCTTGGCGAGACTGTAACAGAAGCTGTTATCACAGTTCCTGCTTACTTCACAGACTCACAGAGACAGGCTACAAAGGACGCTGGTCAGATTGCTGGTCTCACAGTTAAGAGAATTATCAACGAGCCTACAGCTGCTGCTCTTTCATACGGTATAGACAAGGAAGAAGATCAGAAAATCATGGTATACGACCTCGGTGGTGGTACATTCGATGTTTCAATCATCGAAATGGGTGACGGCGTAACAGAAGTTCTTGCTACAGCAGGTAACAACCGTCTCGGCGGTGATGACTTCGACCAGAGAATCATCGACTGGATGATCGCTGAATTCAAGAAGGCTGAAGGCATTGACCTCTCAGGCGACAAGCTCGCAATGCAGAGACTCAAGGAAGCTGCTGAAAAGGCTAAGATTGAGCTCTCATCAACACCAACATCAAACATCAACCTCCCGTTTATCACTGCTGATGCTACAGGTCCAAAGCATCTTGATCTTACTCTTACACAGGCTAAGTTCAATGAACTCACAGCTGACCTCGTTCAGGCAACAATGGGTCCTGTTGATCAGGCTCTCCGTGACAGCGGACTCTCAGCAAGCGATCTTCACAAGGTTCTTATGGTAGGTGGTTCTTCAAGAATCCCTGCAGTTCAGGAAGCCGTTAAGAAGCGTATAGGCAAGGAGCCGTTCAAGGGTATCAACCCTGACGAATGCGTTGCTCTCGGTGCTGCTTACCAGGGCGGTGTACTCGGCGGCGACGTTAAGGAAGGTCTCCTCCTCCTCGACGTAACACCACTTTCACTCGGTCTTGAAACAATGGGCGGTGTATGCACAAAGATTATCGAAAGAAACACAACAATCCCTACAAAGAAGTCACAGATCTTCTCAACAGCTGCTGACAACCAGTCTGCTGTTGACATCAACATCCTTCAGGGTGAACGTGAATTCGCAAAGGATAACAAGCAGCTCGGTATGTTCCGTCTCGACGGTATTGCTCCTGCTCCAAGAGGAATTCCACAGATTGAAGTTACATTTGACATCGACCAGAATGGTATCGTTCACGTATCTGCAAAGGATCTTGGTACAGGCAAGGAACAGAACATCTCTATCACAGCTTCAACAAACATGTCCAAGGACGACATTGACAAGGCTGTAAAGGAAGCAGAACAGTTCGCTGAAGAAGACAAGAAGCGCCGCGAAGACGTTGATGCAAAGAACAACGCTGAGAACCTCGTATTCCAGTGTGAAAAGGCTCTCGGTGAATTCGGCGACAAGGTAAGTGCTGAAGACAAGGCTCCTATTGAAAGCAAGTGTGAAGAACTCAAGGCTGCTCTCAAGGCTGACAACATTGATGATATCAAGGCTAAGACAGATGAACTCCAGAAAGCATTCTACGAGCTCTCATCAAAGGTTTACCAGGCAGCAGGTGCAGCTGCAGGTCAGGATCCTAATGCTGCAGCAGGCGGATTTGACGGTGCTGCAGATTCAGGCAGCAGCAATGATGACAATGTTGTTGATGCTGACTTCACTGAAGCTTAATATAGTAAAACAACCATTATACAGGATTCAGGGCGGGTTTCAGACATCCGCTCTGATTTCCGTATTAACATAACTTTTAAAAAGCAATCTTAACGGAGGAACATATGGCTGACAAAAGAGACTATTATGAAGTGCTGGGTGTACAGAAAGGTGCTTCTGCCGATGAGATAAAAAAAGCTTATCGTTCACTTGCCAGAAAATATCACCCTGACCTTCATCCGGATGACAAGGACTGTGCAGAAAAATTCAAGGAAGTAAATGAGGCATACGAGGTACTTTCTGATCCTTCCAAGAAGGAACGTTACGACCAGTTTGGTCACGCCGGTGTTGACCCTAACTACGGCGGCGGCGGATTTAACGGCGGCGCTGGTGGCTTCAACCCTTTCGGTGATATGGGCGATATCTTTGAAAATCTTTTTGGTGGCGGATTCGGAGGCGGATTCAGCAGCAGCGGCAGATCACGTGCAAATGCACCAAGACGCGGACAGGATATTGACATTACAGTCACAATTGAATTCATGGAAGCCTGCTTAGGCATAAAACGTGATATAAAGGTAAGCCGTCTTGAAAAATGTCCTGACTGTAACGGAACAGGTGCATCTGCAGGCTCAACTCCTCAGACTTGTCCGGACTGTAACGGTGCAGGACAGGTTAAGGTTGGTCAGAGAACTCCTTTTGGTGTTATTTCCTCACAGAAAGTCTGCCCTAAGTGCAGCGGTAAAGGAAAAATCATCTCCAACCCATGTTCAAAGTGCGGCGGAAACGGACGCGTCAGAACATCCAAAAATCTTTCCGTTGATATCCCGGCAGGTATTGATGACGGACAGGTTCTGCGCGTAAGCGGACAGGGAGATGCAGGTATTAACGGCGGACCGAACGGAAATCTCAACGTTGCTGTAAGAGTGAAGTCACATCCTCTCTTCGAAAGAGACGAATATGATATTCACTGTGAGATACCTATAACATATGCACAGGCTGTTATGGGTGATGAGCTTATCGTTCCTACTATCGACGGAAACGTTAAGTACTCTATAAGCGAAGGCACTCAGACAGGAACTGTATTCCGTCTGAAAGGCAAGGGCGTAAAGAAACTTCAGCGTTCCGAAAGAGGCGACCAGTATGTTAAGGTATATGTTGAGGTTCCTAAGGGACTCGACAAGAAACAAAAAGAGCTTCTCAAGGCTTTTGAAGCATCCCTTGAAGAAAAAAACTATGAAAAGAAGAAAAACTTCTTTGATAAATTAAAAGAGTTTAAAGAACGTTTCAATAAACAGTAAAAAAAATCTCTGCAGTATGACCGCTGCAGAGATTTTATTATTTTAATTTTTTGTAAAGTTAGCTGTTATCGTCTGAACCTGACCTGGTGTTACTGTTATGATATCACCTGTTTCATCTGTGCCGGTCCATCCGGCAAATGTATATCCTTCCGCAGGAACAGCACTTATAGTTACAGGATAATCTGTAAAGTATGTACCGCTCCATTTATTATCTTCCATATCGGCAGTAATCGTATTTACTCTGACAGTTCCTCCCTGTGCATCGTTTACAGCAAGGTCAAGTGAAGCTGTCTGACCTTTAAGTTCCAGGTCCTTCTTAAGGAAGCTGTAAATATTTTTTTCACGGTTCTGGATAAATGTTCTGATATCATTTACATTTGAACTGAAATTATTTGAGTTTCCGATTCTTCTCATCTGCTCTTCGATAACAGGCTCATACATCCTGGTAAACCTGTCAAGTTCGGCGAGCATATTTTTCTGGCCGAGATTTTTATTCATAAGGTCAGAGAATGTTGTTACGAATCTCTGCTTAAACTCATCGTTCTTAAGAAGCTTGCAGAAAAGCACTGTATGATCCTGAGGTTCCTGAACTGTACCCGGCATCTGTCCGCCCGGGAACATACCGCCCCACCAGCCTCCCTGACCAGATGAGGTTCCATACATAGCGATATTCAGCGAATCCTCTCCGTATGTTCCTCCCATCATGCTGTAGAGGCTCATGGAGTACTCAGTATCGTAAAGCATCCATCTCCATCTTCCATCCTCATATGGCTGATCTGAAGCCACTCTTGCACGCCACGTCCTGTAGTTGTTGTTATTATTCATCCAGTCCTGATTTGCAATGAATATCTGTGTGCACTGATAGTCTATAAAGTTCTGAATATCGATCATCTGATCTATCTTCTGATAGTTTTCCGCAGTCGAAAGGTCATTGTTCTTTGCAAAGTTTATCAGCTCCTCATAAAGTGCAAGATCAGTTTCCTCGCCTTCACCGACTTCTCTTCCACATTCGATAATGACTACATTGTTCTTGTCGATATTGTAGTTACTCTGAATATAGCTGTCATCATACTCTTCCTGAAGCGTGTAAACGCCGAAAAACTCACCGTTTATAAACATAACTGCCGGACGTGAAGTCTGTGTATCCATCGATCTGTCTGCAACAAGGCTCTGGATGTAGTTGTCACGGAACTGTGCATATCCAAGGTCATTTCCGCCGTTTCTTAAACGGAACTTGTCATATTTTTCAATAGGTGTAGTACGGTCAAGCATCATCTTTGCATCAGGAATAAGAGAATATTTTACGCTCTTCTTTCCGTATTCTTCCCTTGCATAAAACTTCAGGCTCTTGACAATTGATGAACGGGTTGCATTACCTGAAATACGTGTTCCAAGATACTGGGAATGAGCAAGATTACCGTCATTTTCAAAAATCTCAAAGTAAACCCTTCGCTCCCAGTCCTTACCTCTCTGAGTGTAGTTTGCCTCATCAGTCCATGGCTGCATAGGATTGCTCTGACCTGACGCAACATATTCATCATAAATCTTACCCTGCACATAAATACCTCTCTCATAGTCAAAGAAGTCATCAGGATCAATTGTCAGGCTGACAACCGGAAATCCTCCGTATTGTTTCATAATGTCTATGCCGACAAAATATGATTTGCTTACAACCTCACTTGCGTTTCCGTCCTTGTCTACAGCAAAAGCCTTCACAATCGTTCCCTTTGTAACATTGGAAGGGATAAAATCGCTGCTTGAAACATCAGTTCTCGCAGAATACACATTCGGCTGTGATGTTCGGTCTGTAATCTTAAGCGGAGCACTGTAAACTTCTGATTTCGTTGTAGGAACGCTTCCGTCAGTAGTATAGTAAACCGTTGAACCCTCTGCAGCAGTAAGGGTAAGTTCAAAGTCATTCTCATAAAATCCACTCTCTGCTGAAAATCCCGGAACAGAAACAACCGTCTGTCCGCCGTTCTCATCTGAAAGAAGATATTCCTTTTCAAGAATATAGTCAACGATATTTACTATGCCGTTGCCGTCCATATCCGCACCGCTGAACTGTTCCTCGTCAAGTTCCTTGGTACCCATAAGGTACTTTCCTATCCTTGTAAGGTCCTTTGATGTAATTTCGCCGTCGTTGTTTGCGTCACCCTTAACTGCTGCCAGCACACTTACCGAAACAGAGGATGCTATCAGGAAAGCACAAAGTCCTGCTATTTTTCGCTTCAAAATAATCACTCCCGTTATAATTATTAAAAACAATACTATAATTCATAAATCGTTTAAAATTATTATACACTATCACGTTATACAAGGTCAATAGAAACCATAATTATGTCATAAATTCAACACACTTTTACTATATATAAAAAAAGACAGATGCAGCATATACATCTGTCTTTTTGATAAATCAGTTATTTGCCGAGTTTGTCAATGATCTTTGAAAGATACTGTCTTAAACGCGCAAGGTCTGCAATATTAACTTCTCCGCTTGCGTCTGCATCTGCATTCAGAAGAGCCTGACCTTCTAATCTCTGGTCCCCGATGAGGTAAAGCGAAAGCATAGAAAGATCAGTAACGTCAACATGACCGTTAATATCAATATCCCCGTAAACCGTTTCTGTGGGAGTAGAATCTGATGATGTTGTGGTCTCTGCCGGAGCATCAGTAACTGTCTCTGAAACAGTTGTAACTTCCGCAGCAGAAGTTGTAACAGCAGGTGTTGTTACAGGAGGTTCAGAAGGTGAAGTTACTTCAGGAATATCACCAGGTGTGAGTCCGTCAATAATTGAATAGAAAGCCGGCTTTGCCTTATACTCTGAGTCAAAGATAAGCGGAAGCTGTGAAGCTCTCCAGCTAGCGTCATCTGTAACGCCCCAGAATACAACTGCTGAAATATTGTCTTTGTATTTTTCGATAGCGTCCATTATGCCATTGTAGTATTCTGCCTGGTGTTCAAAGTACTGGTCACCTGAATTTTCAGGAATAGTTACATCAAGTTCTGTAATCTGAACGTCAAGGCCTGTTTCAACATAATCCTTTATAGCAGACTCATACATACTAACTGAAGGAAAAGCTGAACCCATGTTCTGTCTTGCATCAAGGTGTGACTGCATTCCGATACCATCAATAACACCCTTTTCCTTAAGCTCTGTTGCCATCTCTACAATCTTGGCTTTCTTATTCATGTATTCATTATAGTCGTTGTAGTAAAGCTTGCAGCCTTCCGGAGCATACTTTCTTGCAAATGTAAATGCAGGTTCAATAAATGAGTTGTCGCCGAATACAGCAACCCAGTCGGACGCACCGTAACCGTTGCTCTGATCAGGATGACCAGGTCTACGTGGTGAACCGTCATCAAGCCATGCTTCATTTACAACGTCACATGCATAGAAGTCAAGTGTCGGATAAAGCTCTGTAAGAGTTTCAAAGAAATTCTTTATATAGTTCTCCATACGTTTGAGCATCTTTTCCTTTGAAACATACTCACCGCTGGCATCATAGTTCTCCTTGAAGAACCATTCAGGAGTCTGGCTGTGCCATACAAGCGTATGAACTCTTACAGGAATATTATTTTTAAGACAGTAATCAAGAACCGGCTTTGCTTGTGCAAATGAAACCTGTGGATTTTCGTCATCGCCTGTTTCTTCAAAATATTTTTGTGTAGCATTATAATTAAGTACGTAATCAGGCTTCATCTCGTTGCCAACAGTAATACTTCCGCTAAAATGCCTGTCCACAAGCTTCATAAACGGTTTTGAAGCAAGATCACTCGGTGTAATGGCTGTACCAATCTTAAATGCATCTGAGTAATATGCTCTGAGTGATGTGAGATCCTCAATAGCTACATCAGGTGTTGTTGTAATCTGGAAGTCATCAACATAAATTTTTACACTTGCATCGCTTGATTCAAAGTAAAGATACATGTCTGTTGAACCTGCCGGGAAGCTGAACTTTGTGTTGTATTCGAGCCAGCTGCCGTCCTTGCTGTCCTGCTTAAGAACATTGTCGTAATGTGTTTCACCTTCGGCGTCATTGTACTGCATGCTGAGTGTAAGCTGACTGTAGTACTCTGACTTTGCATATGCAGTTACAATGTACTGCTCACCTGCCTTGATTACATCATCAAGTGCAACCTGAGGACCATTCCATCCCTGAGCTCTTGTACTTACACAAAGTGATTTTTCTCCGCCGTGTGCATCAGTATCAATTACTTCGAGAGTTTCATCTTCACCTCTTCTTGAAAAAGCTCCGAGTTCGCCGTCCTCGAAGTCAGCAGAGAAAAGAACATCCTCTTCTGCGTTAACCTGTTCTGATGGTACCGAATAAGCTGAAGCAATAGTTGCAAGCATTGCAGCACTTACTATCCCTGCAGCAATTTTTTTTGAATTATTCATAAAAGCCTCCTGATTAATTAAAAAAATGAACATTGCTAATCTATATATTATTATACCAAATCACTATAATACTTGCAATAATCTTTCTGTTTTTCTACATAAGTCTCAATAAAACATAGGTAATTTCCAAGTGTGATTTGTTATATGTCACAATCATTATTGTTAATTAACTATAACTCATATTCCCTCATGACTATAACAAAAAAGATTCAGCATCCTGTTTTCAAGATACCGAACCCTTTTTGTTCACTATAATTTTTATTTGCTCACACTGCAGCTGAATTCTGACTGCCGTGATTCATCAGTTTTTTTCCGTAAATTCTGAAATCATGCCCAAAAGATATTCCTGAAGCAAAATCACATCTGCTGCATCTGTTGTTCCGTTCTGGTCTGTGTCACCATTAGTCTGAGCACTCTTGCTCTTAAATCCTTCGATAAGTCCGCTCTTGAGAAGAACAAGATCTGCTACTGAAATCCTGCTGTCAAAGTCAAGGTCACCCTTTATCTTTGTTGGCGGTACTACTGTTGATACAGGTCCGTCAATCTTTATTCCGCCAGGAGCAGCTATTGCTTCATCAATATAGATGTTACAGGTTTCTTCAGTTGTTTCAGCTATTAGATAAAGATTTGAGGCACCTGCAGGAATGGTATATTCAGGATTTGCAAGCTGAACAAATTCACCCTGATTGCCGTATGTCTGTGCAATCATGTCAAACTTTGTTTCACCGTCAAGGTCATACTGAAGTGTGAGTTTGTACTCAACCTGATCAGGTCCGTCAAGACTTGTAAAGCATGTACTGAATGAGTATGTCTCACCCGGCTTGAACACTGCAGTGCTTAACGCCTTCTGAGCACCGTTCCATGAAGCTTCGCGGTCAGAAATGAGCATGGATTCTGTTCCCTTGTAAGCGGTTCTTCCGCTCGTTCCTGTCTTTGCAGAACCTCTTCCTGACCAGTTTCCTGTGCTTCCTTCGAAAGTATCGTGGAACCAGTAACCGTCTGCATCAGGTTCAACTACTGTAGGTGCATTCCATTCTGCACGGTCGTAATCAAAATAATCTATGTCAACATATCCGCCTGTTGATTTTGTTCCGTAGCTGTAAATAGCATTTCTGTAACCGGTGAAGAACTTAAGGTCATATGTCATGCCGATTTCCTTACCGATCTTAGTCCAGTTTGAACCGTCTGTAGAGTAATAGAAATTAACCTTGTCTATATTGTTTGAAAGGCTGTAGTCACTGCCCACATTGTTGAATTTGAAGTCTGTCTTAAGATAAACAGTATCGCCGCTAAGTGCAGCTTCCTCTTCAATCTTGTCATAGCTGTTCATTACATTGTCGCCGCCGTAGCCACCGTTTGATGCCATGTAGATTTTCTTTTCGCCGCTGTCTGTTACTCGCACTCCGACATTTCCGTAATTGTACTGGAACGCTGAGAGACCTGCGCAGTCACCCGGCTTCATATGTGAAACATCCATCTTGATGATACCGGAACATGAAGGACCTTCTGTTCTCATCGTAAGTGTGTTTCTTGCCTGAACAATGCTCTTTGCAGTGTATCCGTTTGTAAGACGAAGCCAACCCGGTCTGTCTGTTACTGACCAGTATTTGCTGTCGGGATTGTGGTTCCACTGCCATTCAAGCTTAAGTTTATTTGAACTGTATGTAAAATCATCGTCCTTTGCAAGTGATGTGCCGGTATGTCCGCCTGGAATATCAAGAACAACCGGACATTTTCCGTTTACTCCCATAACCGGCCAGTCATCCTGCCAGGTTACAGGTACAAGAGCCGGTATACGCCCTATGGCTCCGTGGTCCTGGAAGAGAAGACCGTACCAGTCTCCGTCAGGAGTCTGAACAATACCGCCCTGTGCAACACCTGAACCGTATGTGCCTATACCGGAGTTGAGAATTGTTTTTCCTTCAAAAGGCCCGTTCAGGCTCTTACTCCTGTAGCAGAGCTCAATTCGTCCGCTTCCGCTTGGCCAGGCTATAATAAATACGTAGTAGTATCCGTTTATCTTCTGGATATGAGAACCTTCACCGCTGAGTCCTGAAAGCCCTGTCTTGAAGATAGTTCTTTCCTGTGCACCGTTTGCAAAACCTGTCATCTCGGAATTGAGTTCCTTGATTTTGATTTCACCGCCGCCGCCGAATACAAGATAGTTTCTTCCGTCATCATCAAAGAGCATGGAAGCGTCATGATACATTCCGTTTATTTCACTTCTTGTCCATGTTCCGTTTTCAATGTCAGTGGTCTTGTAGATATATGACTTTCCTGAACCATAGCTTCCGAAGAAAACATAGAATGTTCCCTTGTTGTATCTTAAGCTTGCAGCCCATGACCCGTGTGCATAATCATGCTCACCACCGACGAGATTCTGCTTGTTGCTGTCGTGGTAGATATCATATACATAGTTACAGATCTCCCATGAAACAAGGTCCTTTGATTTCATTATCGGTGCACCCGGATTGAAGTACATAGTTGTACTTACCATATAGTAAGTATCGCCTACTCTGATAATATCCGGATCAGGAACGTCCGAATAAATAATCGGATTTGCCACCTGTCCTGCTTCAAGGGCAAGAGCTGTCATATCAGGTGAATTCTTGTTCAGAAAGGCAAGACCTGAGGTCATTACTGCGGCTGCAGTCAGAAAAGCTGCCGTTCTTTTTACTTTACACATTTTAAATTCCTCCGTTTCGAATTTACAACAATACACTTTTAACAATTCATTTACACAATCTCCGAATTATATAATGCAATTATAACATAACGTGTATAATTACCTCAACCCACAAACTGCATATTCAAGTGGACAAAGTGCATATAAGAACGCTATTTGTACGCTTTACTCACTAAGATTTGTACGCACAAAGTAAAATCCCCCAGAAACGATGTTTCCGAGGGATCTCACTGGTTCTTATATAAAAATTTAAGAGGCTTAAAGATAAAATCGTTAATTAATACAAGGCAGTACAGTTTAATTTTGTTCACACTCACCTTTTATGTACTTAATGATACCATACAATTTCATTCATAGCAACCCACATTTCACATAATTTAGTAGATAAAATACACATTCTTATATATATTTTTTTAAAATCCCGGTATCAATATGAATACCGGGATTTTTTAATTATTTGTATTTTAAATTATATGTACAAATTACTGTAAAAGAAGATTCTTAAGCTTTATCGCATCGACGATAGAAAGTCTTCCGTCATCATTCATATCTGCATTGCTGTAATCTGTACCCTCAAGTGTAACCTTGCCTATAAGATGCTGAATCACACGGATAAGGTCTGAAGAGGACAATACTCCGTTGCTGTCTGCATCGCCCTTGAGAGTCTCAGGAGCTGCAGTTGTTGTTACAGGAACTGTTGTCGCTTCAGTAGTTGTTACTGTTGTTACAGGAGGCTGCGTCGTAGATGCTGTAGTAGTTGTTGCTGCGGTTGTTGTTACAGTAGTAGTAACTGTTGTTGTAACAATCTCCTGTTCCTTTGGTCCGTTTATAACTGTACCTGCTACTGCAACGATAGCTTCGTCAACATAGAAGTTCATTGTTCCTTCGGTTGTTTCAACTACAAGCTGCATATCTGTTGCTCCCGCAGGAATCTGATACTGTGGATTATAAAGTTGTACATAATGTCCCTTGGTACATGTCTTTGAATCGATATTTGCATACTTTGTTTCGCCTGAGCCGTCCTTATACTGAAGTGTAAGGCTGAACTTTTCAGTTTCCACATCTGCATCAAGGAAGTTTACACATGCACTGAAGCAGAATTTTTCACCAGGCTTGAATGTGTCAGCAGGAAGGTTTTTCTGAAGACCGTTCCATGCAGCTGTTCTTTCTGAAACAACATATGCATTTGTTCCAGCATAAGGCTGTCTTCCGCTAAGACTTTCCTTAATTGAACCTCTAACTTCCCAGCCGTCACTTCCGTCTTCGAATGTATCGTGATAGTAGTAACCGTTTGCATCTGGCTTAAGCGGTTCGCTTACCACAGGACCATCTGAATTTCCACCGCTTACTCCGTGACTGCCACTGATTGTGCAAACATATGTGGATACACTGTTTGCAGGAAGCTGTGAGTTAAAACCGCTGCCTGAAGGAGACATCTTTGTCTGTGCAAGGTTTTCAGAACCTGAAGATCTGTATCTTACTGCTTCTGTAATTGTCTGTCCGCTTATTGCAAACTGCTGGTTTACTTCAGTTGTACCCTTATTGATAGCTACGATAACAACTTTGTTGTTTTCACCCTTGTACGCTGAAACAAGAACGTTATCCTGAGGCTGTTCAGTAACTTCTGTTCTCTTATATCCCGGTCTTACATACTTTGAATACTGTGCCATCATGTAACCGCGCTTTGTAATGGCACCATCGCTGCCGTTCTGTTCCAGAAGGCTGTACTGTCTCTTGATATACCACCATGTGTATACACTCATATTACCAACAACAAGACCGTTATGAATGTTTTCTGCAACCTGAATTGCCTCAGGCCATCTGTTTGCAGAGTTTGCATCTGAGTTCGGAACATAAACCTCCGTCATCCAGATTTCCTTGCCGCAGCTTTCCAGTGCCGGAAAATCCATCTTGTTTCTTGGTGTGCCATAGAAATGTGTACCAAAAACATCACAGTTGGCCATAGCTTTCTGGTTGTTAAGAATTTTGTTGTAGAAATCTCTGCCGTCGCCCCATGCTCCGTACTGGAATGTTTCAGGAGACATTAGTCTTGTACTTGTAATCTTGTCACCATAATTGGCGATGAAGTTTGTTGTTTCATTAGGTGACCAGTATGTCCACTCACTGGCGAAGTCCGGCTCATTCTGAACTGAAATAGAGTAGAGCGGAACACCATTCTGATTCATATATTTACCGAAATCATTAAGATGCTGTGCATAAGCACCGTAATTCTGTGAAGGAAGATACTTTTTGCCGCCTTCGCCAACATTTCTGCCATCCTTAACCGTACCCTTTGCAGGTCCGTTTACAGCGAGACTGGACGGTGGCTCCCACGGTGTAGCAAATACTGTTGCCCCAGACTTTGCTGCGTACTGTGCAGTTTTAAGAGTCTTATTCCACTGATTCTTGTCAGGGTTTACATATACTCGGAGAACTGTAAGTCCCAGCTGATCAGGACCGTTTCCGAATGCTCTCGCAAGCTCTTTATCAGATAAGGAATATCCCTGCCATTCAGGAAGATCAATACCACCGAATCCTCTGATATACTGATAGGTTTTCGAAAGATCAACAGTCGCTGTAGTTGCTGCATTTACTGTCTCCGGTTCAGTTCCCGGAACAACAGCACCAGCCATAACAGCTGTAAGAGCCGTCGCAGTCATAAGCGACAAACTGCGTTTAAGTAATTTTCTTATATTATACATACAAACCTTTCCCTTTCTGTCATGTGGTCACACCGACAAATAAGTTAATTATAATCTAGTGATACTGCACAAAACACTCTGCAGTACCGCAACCCTACTTATAAAGTTTAACATTAATTTGTATTATAGACAACCCACATTTCACACATATTAGT